>CAYNYM010000337.1:0-4563 GCA_964401325.1 uncultured Desulfobacteraceae bacterium
AATTCAGGATCATCGCTTTTTACGAAGAAATAGGGGGAGAGTGTTCGATCCTCGCCTTCAGGTGGTTGTGCGGTTGCGCTGAGAGAACTCAAAAGGATCACTGTGAATAGGGCGGCAGACAAGATTTTGTGCAGAGATCTCATTTTTTCTTTCCTCCATTTTCGGTTTTGTGGGCCTTTGCCTGCGTTAGACAAGGAGGATGAGAAAAGGTTCCCGAAAAAATTGATTCTCTCCGGGGCCTCTATTGTGATTGGAGGAACTACCCGGGGTAGAGGAAACGAATGCTGACCTGAATTCTCTCCCTGATCTCTTGGGCAGGAATCCGCGGAGGTGTCTTGAGATAGCCTAGTTCTCTCAGACCCTCGGAAAAGAGGCTGAAGCGGTGTGCCGGCATGTCGACCAGGATCGACCGGGGGACTTGCGTGTTTTCTTCATATCCCACCGACAGGACCCTTCCGTGGTTGAGCGTCACGAGCGCTCTGATCCTTTTCAGTCGCCGCGATGATGGAAGGGCCTGGTCCTTGTCCGACAGGCCCTCCCCGCCGAGCACCGCTGGGGTATCACTTTCTTCCTCAGCCGCTTTCGGGCGGGCCCGTCCGAAAGCCCTGAGGCCTTTTTTTGTCGTACTTTGAGCCGGCCGGGAATCAGGGGGCCCTGAATCAACAGATGGCGCTGCAGCCCTCTGCCGGGGCAGCTCCGTTGGGATGACGAGGACCAGTTCAATGGGGATGGGTTTTGCCGTGAGCTCGTTCTCTTTCAGGTCTTCACCGGCCAGAAGGGGTTCCGGAGCCTTGATCGTTGCAGGCGGTTTTGTGCCAGCAGGGGAAATTTCTTGGGCGTGCCTCGCACGTTTCTCAGTCTCCAATCGATGGGGTGCCGGACCGGTTGGGGCAACTTCCCGTGCCGGTTCTTCATGTGTCAGAGCCATGGGGCGATGCCGGAGAGCATCTTTGGGCTGTTGAACATTGAGGACGATAAAAACCAATACCGCCGCCGCCGCCGCGCCGGCAAATTCCAGGGGGACCTTGATCTTGAAGGGAACAAAGAGGGCTCGAATAAATTTTGAAAACCGGGAAGGCTCTTCGATCCTTTGGTGCAGCTGATCCAGGAAATTTGCGGGTGCCAAGACCGGATCAAGGTCTCCGAGTTCATCGACCAAGGCCTTGATCGAAGCCAGTTCGGCGGCGCAGGCCTGGCATGATGCAAGATGCCTCTGAACGCTCGCCTCGGTTTCGGCGTCCAGTTGGCCGTCGATATATTCGGACAGGCATTCTTTGATTGCCGTGCATTCCATCTTATATCAGTCCTCTTAATCTTTCCCTGAGGTCGAGCCTCGCCCTGGAAAGCCTAGATTTTACAGTGCCCAGGTTGAGACCGGTCATGGCCGCGATTTCGTCATAGGAGAAACCCTGGATGTCTCGCAGGGTAACAACCGTCTTCTGGTCCGGGGGAAGGGCGTCGATGGCCTCTTGAACCAGTCTCATCCGCTCCTTTCTTTCAACGTGGTTTCCGGGGGAATTCCCGTTGTCGCTGAGCTCGAGGGAAGTGGCTCCGGACTCGGGATTAACAGGGCTATCGAGGTGAACCGTCCTTGCCCTAAGGCGGTATTCCGATGAGTTGAGTCTGTTCTTGCAGGTGTTGACCACGATTCGGTAAAGCCAGGTCGTAAAGGCCGCCTCGAATCTGAATCGATGGATGGACCGAAAGACTTTGAGAAAAATTTCCTGGGCCGAATCGTGGGCTTCCTGGAAGTCTCCGAGGAGCCGGTAGCATATATTGAAAACCCTGTCCTTGTGCCTGATGACCAGGGCATCGAATGCCTCCCTGTTGCCGGTTTGGACGGCCCGGACCATCACGGCGTCGTCCTCGGAGCAATCAGGAGTTGTTTTGATGTCGGCATTCATTCTTGTTAGACAACAGGATTCCTGAAATGTTCCATTCAAATGTGCTTTCTTCCAAGTGGAATTTCCTGGTGGGTAAATTGGATTTTTTCCCGCAAATCGAGAATGCTTTCGAGAATCGCATCAGGGCCTTCCGCCGCAAGGGCACCATAATCATCCATGCCCGTAAGGACCCCGATGGTCCTCATTCCGGCAGCCTTTCCGGCGCGTATATCCACATGGGAGTCCCCCACATACACCATCCTTTCAGGAGACAGATCCAGCCTCCTGCCGCACTCGATCAGGGGGGCGGGTGCGGGCTTTTTCACGGGGACGTCGTCTGTTGTGATAATGACTTCAAACAAGTGAGCGATCCCCGCCTCATGGAAGGGATGGAGCTTATCTGAGATGTATCTCCTTTGGGTGGACGTGACGAGGGCGATTTTCATGCCTGCCTCTGAGATAGCATGGAGGATCTCGACGGTTCCTTCGATTAGCCGGACCTTTTTTCGAAGCATCTCGGACTGGATCTCGGCGATGGTTTCGATGCACCTGGCCATGATTTCATCTTTGCGAGCCCTGTTATCATCCGACAAAACCAGATCCCAGTCAAAACGGCCCTCTTTTGCCGCTTCCATTGCATGCTCCCAGGAAACCGGCGGCAGGCCGAGACGCTCAAAGGCGGTGTTGAGCACCTCGAAATGAACAGGGATGGAGTCGATGAGCGTCCCGTCCAGATCAAAGACGACGGCATCCACAATCAACTTGCCATGACTCAATAGACATCTCCTCTAAGGGTATTTGGGTGAGGGGGAGCACGGACAGGACCTCCCCCCGGGTTCAGGCGCCCGAGGAGCCGGGTTTCTTGATCTTCACCGTCACCCTGCTGCCGTCGCCTATGTTCAAGGCATCCTTGAGCCTCAAGGGGGCCAGGATCTCTATGATATTTTTTTTGTGCACGTTCACGTCTTCAGAAGGGACGATCATGGCCCCTGTAACCCCTTCAATGGTCAGGGGCAGGGTCTTTGCCGCACAAAATGAGGGGTCGGGGGGGACCAGTTCGACACCTCTCTCCCTGCGCAGTTCCTCGAGTTCGGATAGACTTTGTTCCGAGATTTCAAGATTTAGTGTGCCGGGATAGGGACGGAAGCCCAACTTGTCGCAACACTGCTCCTGCACCCAATCGAGCCGGGTAAAGCAGGCCGCCTGCTTGACCCCGCCCACCACCTTGCCGATCAGGATCCAGTAACTCTGCATCGTTTGCCTTATTCCTGAAACCATTTTTTTTTCTGAAAATCATCCGCAGATTCAGGTAAACGTCCCGCGATCATGGATCGAAGTTTACGGATGATCTCGTGATCCTCTCCCAGCAGGGGCACGAGGGATCGGGCGGCCCTCCCCATGGTTTGATCAATACAGGGCTGGATTTCATCAAGAGCCTCCCGGGGCAGGAGGCCATAGGCGTCCACAAGATTGTCGACCCAGTTGGAAATATCAGCCGGATCCATTCCTTCTTTATGGTAGGCAAAGCCTTCCAGGGCACCTGCAGAAGCGGCAAATTCATAGATGTTCTTGTACGGATGCACGGCTCTTTTCATGGTATCCTCCAGATTGAATCCTTGTTTCGAAAAAGTGAAAGATCCTATGTATTCAGGTTTTTGAAAAGAGATTGCCATGACCCATCCATGGCTGGATGCATTCCTTTTATTTCATCCGGCTCAATACCTCCAGCACATAGTCGACATCCGCCTGAGTATGGGCCGCGTTCAATTGAACGCGAATCGTTTCATCACCCCTCGGGACCACCGGAAAGGTCAGGCCGACGACCAGAACGCCGTTATCAAAAAGGTGTTGAACCATTCTGTGGGTCTTGGCGGTATCCCTTACCATCAGGGGGACGACCGCATGGGGCCCGGGGATGGATTCAAGGCCGAGAGAATCGATGCCCAGGCGAAACTGTTGGATCCTCTCGCTGAGGTCATTCAGCCTTTTCCTTCCTTCCTGTCCGTCGCAGATTTCGAGTGCCCGGAATGCGGCTGAGCAATCGGCCACGCTCAGGGGGTTCGTGTAGATGTAAGTATCCGCCTTTTGTCGAATGGCTTCAACGATGGCTTCGCTTGCGGCCACAAACCCGCCGTTGACCCCGAAGGCCTTGCCGAAGGTCCCGACAATCACATCCGGTTGTGCCCCCGAGAATTCCGGGGTGCCTCTTCCTGTTTTTCCGTAGGCCCCGATGCCGTGGGAATCATCCACGACCGTGATGACACCATCCTTGAAACGGTTGCCGAACGGCTCGGCCGTCTCTTTGATCTTGTCGATAGGGGCGTAGTCCCCCCGCATGCTGAAGATGCCGTCGAAAATGATGACCACCCGCTCCACATCCCGTGGTACCTTCTCGAGACATTTTTTGAGGGCACCCATGTCGTTATGGGCATAGATTCCTTTCCTGTCGCTGGCAATATTGGAGATGCGCATGGCGCGGATAATACTGTTGTGATTCAGTTCATCGCCGATCCAGTGGGTCTGCTTGTTGCTGATGGCAAGGGCCAGACCGCAATTTGAGGTATAAGCGGAATTGAAGATTTTGGCCGCGGGTTTGTCTGTAAACGCGGCGATTCGTTCTTCCAGGGCGATGTGGTAGGAGAAGGTTCCGTCGATAAAACGAACGGCTCCCGGCCCGACC
>CAYNYM010000338.1:0-4551 GCA_964401325.1 uncultured Desulfobacteraceae bacterium
CCGGGCTACGGCCTTTCCGGGTATCAGCCCTGTCGGACCCTCGTGGATTGGCCGGATGATCTTACCGCATTGGCAAACACTCTCGGGATTGAGCGATTCTCGGTCGTTGGGGTTTCTGGAGGTGGCCCCTATGCAGCCGCGTGTGCCTGGAAGATCCCCGAAAGGCTGATATCGGTCGGTATCATATGCGGTTTAGGTCCTTTGAATGCCCCGCACATCATGGATGGGATGATCCTGATGAACCGGTGGGGATTGCACCTCGCCCGGAGATCACCCTTTTTGACGGCCCTTGTATTCAAAATTTCGGCCTTCATGCTCCGAAATCATTCGGAATATCTTGTTCGTCGGCTCGCCGCCAGGGTCAAGGGCGCGGACAGGAATTTTCTCAAACGAAAAGAGACGGCGTTCATCCTGGCCTCCTCCTTCCGTGAATCTGTTCGGCAGGGCTTCTCCGGCCCCCTCCATGACCTGATGCTTTACAGTCGGCCCTGGGATTTTCGACCTGAAGATATCAGGATGCCCGTCCATTTATGGCACGGCATGCAGGATACCATTGTTCCCCCCGGCATGGGACGATTCATGTCCAGGACCATTCCCCAATGCCGCAGTCACTTTTATGAGGACGAAGGGCATTTCTCAATACTGGCCAATCGGTTGGATGAGATATTGTGCACCCTCATGGGGCCGCTATAGTGTGATATCATTGGGTCGATTCTACTTGCGTTTGACCTTGTATTTTTTTCCTCTGTTCCATGCCTTGCCCACCGTTTGCCCCAGGTTCCAATAGCAGGTGTCCGGTTGTGAGAGGATCAGGGGCTTCATTTTCCTAAAATCCAATTTACCGTCAGTCAAAAATCTCTCTTCGGTATAGGTCCCCACGATGTCGCCGATGAAGATTTCACTCGAACCGCTCTCCACGATTTCCACCACCCTGCATTCCATGCCTAAAGGACAGTCTTTGATCATTGGGGCGGTTTTCAGTTCCCCATAGAAAAGATCGAAGATCTCCGATTTATCGGTTTTCTTTCCCGATACGATTCCGCAATAATCGGTCATCTCCACCATATCCTCTGAAGGCAGGCAAAGGCTGAAAGTTTTGTTCTCTTTGATGCCGGGATTCGTGTAATGGTCTTTCCCCAGGGCAATGGCAATCCTTGGCGGCTTGTAGCCGGCCATGGTAAACCAGGCCACGGCCAGAAAATTCGGCTTGCCCACCACATGGGCTCCCACAAGGGATACGGGCATGGGGTACGCGGGAATCGTTGCTCCCAGGTTGATCTTATCCATTTGATATACCCTCCCTCTTTTTCTGTTCATCACGGATAACAGTTTTTTTTCTAAATTATCATGAAAACAGAAACAATTCAAATGACCCGCAGGACCTCAACTCCACCACCTACTTGCGATATTTCTTTTTAAATAAGGCAGTTTGGGCATGACTGGGATCAGCGGAAAGGTGTCGAAGGCTAGGCACCGCATCGCAGATCCCATTGCGGTGTGGGGAAGAAGCGACGACCGGGACGTATCAGTCATACGCCGCAAGGCCTACGGCCCGAAAGGTGGGGCGATCGAGGGCAAACCCTCGATCCGCGGGACAAACGATGCCTTGATAGGGGTATTCAGGCCCCTGTGGGTGGGGTTGACACGAATCGTGTCCTATGCATCTAATTTTGACAGTAATTCTTTCGTCTTAACCGCATTCATGTTCAATCCCAACACCTTTTTGTCATATCCAAAGGCCAGGCCCAAGAGTTGTGTCAAATAAAGAACCGGAAGTTGATAATCCGTACCAAATTCTGAATTGATTCCTTTCTGGTTACTGTCGTACATCACCGAGCAGAAGGGACAGACCACGCACAGGGCATCCGCACCGGATTCGGTCACGGCATCCAGTTTTTCCCTTGCCACAGAGAGCGCCGCCTTCTCATCGACCGGCAACACGGGTCCTCCGCAACACATATCCTCGCCTGCATAATTCATAACCTGAGCGCCGGTTATCGAGATCAGGTCTGCGATGGACTTTCGAGTTTCAAAGTGATCATAAACGAGAGGTTCGTTGAGATAGTGACACCCATAATGAACTGCTATTTTCAGTCTGTTCAAATCCCTCACGATGCATTCTTTGATCTTTGGCACAGGGATTTGTTCATATAAGATTCGTGCAAAATGGCCAACTTTGACATTTCCCTCATAACGAAGTCCAAGTTTCAATAACTGCTTGTTTACTTTTTCCCTTTCCGGGCTTTCTTCGGACAATTGATATGCCGCTTCTTTCAAGACCGAGGCGCAGGAACTGCACAAGGCACATATATCGAGATTCTGCTCTTGGGCCAGGCAAAGATTATAGGCCGCCATGACCTGAGATGACCACCTATCGATCGATTTCATAGGAAAACCGCAGCAAATAAACTCCTTGATGTCCACGAGATGCATATCAAGTTTTTCAGCAACCCTTCTTGCCGACATTTCGTAGTTTCTGGATCTGGCCGGGATAGTACAACCCAGAAAAAGAGCATACTTCATAGCTCACTCCAACTCATAAGGCATTTATTATATTCATGCTCACTCTTGTCCAAAATAAAATTTGCCGTTCCAAGCAGATGCAGGCATGTTCTCTTTACTTCGTTCGCTCCGCCGTCCATGGCTCCGCTCACTAACTATTGCCCAGTGGGAAAAGATCACTGAAATTTGACCTTTAGCCTTTGACCTTTAACCTCAACCTGGATTGCCTCAATCGCCCGTCATTCTTCTGAGAGAAGCTTTTTCACAACCTCGCATGAGATCGGCAATGAGGGTAAATTTAGCCTGCCCCGCTTCTTGTTATCGAATTCATCCAGGACGTAAATCTTGCCATGTTCTCGGATGGTTTTCATTTGCGCCTTAACGCCGGCCGGAATGTACCCCTCCATGACGGCCGCGTTTCTCAGCAGCGACATGAAATCGGGAATCCGGACACCTCGAGGACAAGTCTCTCGACAAGCGTCACAACTCGCACAGAACCATATGAAATCACTTTTCAAAACTTCTTCCACCAGGCCAAGAAAAATCATTCGAATGATACGGAGGGGGTTGAATCTTTCATTGATCTTGTTAATGGGGCAAGCCGCCGTGCACGACTGGCATGAGAGACAAGCTGAAATCCGCTCCCCACCCGGCAATTTGGTAAGCTCGATAATAAAATTTGGAGATCTTCTCATCTGATAGACGTCTCCTCCGGATCATTCTTATTGGATGCAAACTCCGGGAGGCGATCAGCCCATCATTTGTTTAGTCTCTGATAGGCCTTGATCGCGCCATAGGCTGTGGCAACGGCCAAACCGCTGCCGCACTTTTCCCGCATCCAATCCTGATGGGCCAGTATGGATCCGGCGGCATACAGGTTCGGGTATAAAAAGCGCCGGTTCTCGTCGACCGGCCTGAAATCGTCATCGATCTCCAGTCCGGACCGGTTGATCAGGTGCCCTCCCGGATGGAGAAAGTCCCTTTGATGCCAGTCATCACGACGAGACGGCTGAAAGACAGGCAGACCGAAAATGGACTCATGAACGCCTGTCCGTTCGGCTCGCAATCCCTTGCCCAGAAATCGTCCACTGGCCAGAACGACTGCTCGGGCCCTGACCATCACCGAGGGCATCGTGTCGTTGCCCACGTGCAGGCAAATTGATCCTTCTTCACTTCTTTCAATCCCCAGCACCCTGCTCTGATAAAAAGTACGCACGCCCATCCGGGGCAGGTGCTGTTCAAAGGCCTCTCGCAAACGCAATCCGGTTGCAGTTGGAATCATGGTAGGAATTTCGAAAACCGGCATTCCCAGGGCCTGCTCCAATTCTCTCATAACCCCTACCGGGCGCCTGACACCGAGGACGGCCGGCAGACCAACAACCTTCACGCCACCCAGGTATTCCTTAATGGACGCTGCCAGGTTGTTACAAACGCGCCTTATTTCCAGCGACCGGGCCAGTTGCTCACAATATAACTCTCCTTTCATATCAGGGAAAGGAATGCTCACCGCACGCAGCTCTGGCCAGCGCTCCCCAAGGGTCTGGACGATTTGATGCACGCTGTACCCCTTCAGGCCGTGAAAGCCTACCAGCAGGCATGGTCTCCGCTCTGCAAAGGCTTCGACACCCCCTGCCATGGTCTTGGGAACGGCATAGGTGGTCTTGACAGTGCCAACCGCTGTGATCACGCGCACATTGCGCCCGGGCTTGACCACATACGGCTGCCCAGCCTGTCCCATAAAGGGGATGAATTCTTCCATGGCATGGCGAATCACGGGGGTCCCCAGTCGTGCATAGGGGTGGCCCGGGATATCCAGGATCAGCTTTTCGATACCGGCCCAGGGATCCTCCCAAACGCATCCGGACTCTATCGGGTGAACACCGAGCAGGTCAAAGAGGCCACTGGCGAAATTGATGCCGCCTGCCTGACCCACCTGGATGGTGTCGATATTCCGGTTGGCTGCAAACAGAGCGGCTGCCATCCCGGCCAATCCTGTGCCGATCACCATCAGATCGCATTTGATTTCATCAAGGGGCATTTAACGCCTCG
>CAYNYM010000339.1:0-4551 GCA_964401325.1 uncultured Desulfobacteraceae bacterium
AGCCGCCCCCTGAGTGGAAGATCCTCACCTTTGCAGCATTCGATGATCATCCCGGGGAAAAAGATGTGGAGCGGATCACCAGGCGTGCCCTGCTCAATCCGATCGGGTCCCAGCCCCTGAGGGAACGCCTTTTCCCTTCCGATACGGTGGCCATCCTTGTTGAAGACCACACACGGATGTCCCCCAAGAGGACCGTTTTGACAATTCTTCTGGATGAGCTGGGTGCGGCCCGGATTCCCAGAGAAAACATCTCGGTGATCGTGGCTCTCGGTACCCACAAGGGGCTCACCTTCGACGGGCTGAAAGCCGTTTACGGCGAGGAGGCCGTGGAAGGCTATGCCTTCATCAATCATGACTGCCATGCCCCGGACCTGGTCCCGGTGGGAAAATTGAAGACAGGGACGGTCGTCAAGATCAACAAAAAAGTTCATGAGGCCACATGCAAGATCGGCATCGGGTCCATTTTCCCCCACCCCATGAACGGATTCGGAGGCGGGGGAAAGATCCTGTTCCCCGGGGTCTCGAATTTTGATGCCATCCTCGAGCATCATCTGAAATACAGTTTCAGGGAAGGATCGGACCTCGGAACACTGGACGGAAACCCCTTCTACGAAGAGGTCTCCAACCTGGCGAAGGCGGCCGGACTCGATTTCATCATCAACAGCGTTCTGGATCACAATGACGCTCTCTTTGATCTGGTGTGCGGCGACCCGGTCGAGGCCCATTTGGCCGGCATCGAACGGTGCGAGGGGATCATCTCGCAAAAATTTCCCAAGAAGGCGGATCTGACGGTCATCAGTGCCTTTCCTTATACCGAGGGCCCTCAAATCATGAAACCCCTCGCCCCCGCCTCCCTGATCACCCGGGAGGGCGGGGTCGTGATACTTGTCGCCGACTGCACGTCACCCCTTCCCGATGACTATGTGGCGGGCTGTGAGCGGTTTCGCCTGAAATACGGCGACAATCTCAGAAAAGGCCTTTTCGAGGTTTTTGACAAAAATCTTCGTATCATCGAAGAGGGCGCTCCCGAACTCAATATGTCCGTGGCCCAGGCCCTGCTGGCGCAACACGATTACAAGGTCATCCTGGTAACCAGGGATATTCCCGGTGAGACCGTCGAGCGGTTGGGCTTTCTGTTCGCGGAAGATCTGGACCGGGCCTTTGCCATGAGCGCCGCCTTTGTCCCCGACCCGGAGGTGCATGTCGTGCCCTCCGGAGGGGTCATCCTGCCGGTACTTGAAGAAAATTAGCCACAGACCGGCTTTTGCCAAGGCTTCAGCGGGCAGGCCCACACGGACCAACACAGAAAGGGATTATGTGATTCAACAATTCTACGCGTGTTCACGGAAGCGGGCACTGGAACCGAATTTTTCCTGGATACGGGAGTAGACGACATATGACTCTACCGAAGAATTTGACGATTCGACTCAACCCCGGCGACAATGTGGTGGTCGCCGCAGCCCCGCTGGAAGCGGGGCAGGGCATTGCGGAGGAAGCAATCGTCTGTCGCGACGACATTCCTGATAGCCACAAGGTGGCGACCGGGGACCTCATGAAGGGACAGGCCGTCCTGAAGTACGGGCAGTTCATCGGGGTTGCCGCTCGAGATATCCGGGCCGGCGAGCATGTGCACACACACAACATGAAGATGCTCGTCTATGACCGGGAATACGCCTTTGGAACCGCGGCCCGGCCGACTCCCCTTGTTTCCGAAAAAGAGCGGGCCTCATTTCAGGGTATTGTCCGCGCCGACGGTCGGGTGGCCACCAGGAATTACATCGGGGTGATGGCTTCGGCGAGTTGCTCTTCCAGTGTCGCGAGATTCATTGCGGATACCTTTGCCGGGGATGCCCTTGCAGGGTTTCCCAATGTGGACGGGGTGGTTCCCGTCGTGCATGGTTCCGGCTGCGGTCTGGCGGATCACGGGGACGGCATCGAATATCTGGAGCGCACCCTGGCCGGCTGGGTCCGCCATCCCAATTTTGCCGGCATGGTCCTCGTCGGACTGGGTTGCGAGATCAATCAGATCGATGCTTTTACGGAAAAGATGAACCTCGTTTCGGGCCCCATGTTTTGTGCCTTCAATATCCAAGGCGCTGGGGGCACCCGAAAGTCGGTGCAAAGGGGTGTCGAAGCGGTGGAAGAGATGCTTCACCGGGCCAATCAGGTGGAACGGCGTCCTGTACCTGCTTCTCATCTGGTGGTTGGTCTTGAGTGCGGCGGTTCGGACGCCCTCTCGGGGATCACCGCGAACCCTGCACTGGGTGCGGCCAGCGACCTGGTCGTCCGCCACGGGGGCACGGTCATTCTCAGTGAGACCACGGAAATCTACGGTGCCGAGCAACTCTTGACACAAAGGGCCGAGAGCGAAGAGGTGGGGCGGAAATTGGTGGAACGCATCCGCTGGTGGGAAAACTACACCCAACACAACGGCATCGAGCTGAACAACAACCCCTCCCCGGGCAACAAGGCCGGAGGGTTGACCACCATTCTGGAAAAATCCCTGGGTGCCGTGGCCAAATCCGGTTCCACCAATCTGGTCGAGGTCTACCGTTTCGCCGAACCGGTGACTTGCAAGGGCCTGGTTTTCATGGATACCCCCGGATATGACGTGACTTCCGTGACGGGTATGATCGCCGGAGGGGCCAACATCGTCTGTTTTACCACCGGGAGGGGATCGGTCTTCGGCAGCAAGCCCGCGCCCACCATCAAGCTTGCCACCAATTCCAGGATGTTTTGCGCCATGGAGGAGGATATGGACATCAATTGCGGGCTGATCGTGGACGGCGAGGCCGGTGTGGAAGAAACCGGCCGGGTCATTTTTCAGGAGATGCTGGATACGGCCTCCGGAAAGGAGACCAAAGGCGAGTTGCTGGGGTGCGGGGGCACCGAGTTCGTGCGCTGGCACCTGAGGGCGATGGTATAATTCGTGTCCATCCGGAAATACATCATTTCCGGAGGAGCACTGCTGATCGGGACCCCGAAAGTCGCTATCGGATGACGCCAGCGCGCGATCAAACATCCCGATAAATCAGGTTGGACCTCCCGTCATCCGGGGTATCCTCCCTAAATGTCTTCTTTTCGCATACCCTCTTTTCCCTCACGGTTGTCTGTGCAAGGAATCCCCGATAACACATGCAGGCATGATGCCTCCTTTTCAATCAAGACGCTGGAGGTTTTTCATCCGATGCCGGTGAGCCGGCAGGGAAGCGGGTGTGTGTCTTTTGTTTCCCTGTGTAAATGCCGATGCCCGGTCCTTATCGCCGGATAGGAGACCATGAAAGAATTGTCAAGAGTGCTGTTTCTTGATAAAGTTTGATTAAAGCCTGCTCAAGGAACCCTAACCGCAAGGAGGGTCATGGTGTTTTGCCATAATTGTCAATATTTAAATGCGGATACGTCCTATTATTGTACTCAATGCGGCGCGCCTTTAAGAGAGCGGATTCCTGAAAAGACATCGAAAAAGGGCACGAATTTGTTCCTGGCAGGGCTGGTGTTGTTCGTTTTTATTCTGGGCTATTTCTCGCACGATATTTTTTCAAGATATTGGGCAGGGGGCCCCCGGATCCCTACCGAGCAGGGTGCGACATTGGAAGGCGCCAATGAGGCCGATCGAAAGAGAGCAGGTCGGAAGGACGATGGGAGCAAAAGGGCAAAGGCCTTGACAATCGAGGGAGACGAGAAACCCGCGTCCATCAGGTTGACCCTGGGGGAGGTGGATGTCGAGAATCCCTGGGGTAAGATCATCGCCCAAATCCCTTCCGCATTGTTGAAGGGCTCATGGATCGCCCTGCCCCTGAGTGGCCATCTGGGTGGCGATAAACTGACGCTGCATCTCGGGACCTGGGGGGAGGTCCGGCTGGAAAAGGGAATCTGGCGATATGGAGACCCCATCAGTCTTTGGTTCATCGAGGGAGGTCCGGGTGTCGACGGCCCGGAACTGCATCCCTGGAAAGAGGGCGTTCCGGTCCAGTGGGTTTCAATCCTCACGGAGGAGGCGCCCAGATTTGTCAATATCGTTCCGCTCGGCGAACTGGGCCGTTTCGTGCAGTGCTCGGTGCCGCCGGGCGTCAAAGAGCCGGGTGTGTTTGTCCAGGACAATCGCATTGTGGGGTGGAGCTTTGGAGAATGGCAGAAGACGGGCTTTTTATGGACCGGGCCGAAAGGTGAGGACCTCGAATTCCAGATTACCATCCAAAATACTTATCTCATAACCTTTGCGGACGGCCGTGAAGAGCAGCTCAGCAAGGCCCTGGCCATGGGGGATGACCTGCCCGCACTGGATAGACTGGAGGCCTTTGCCGAGGGGTTTCGTCTGAGTCCGAAGCTTACCTGGCAGGAGACCCCTTTTTATCTCAGGGGCGAACAGGTCCTCAAGCCTATGCGGGCCCTCGCGTCTCAACTGCTCAACGAAGGTTTCACCTCCGAGGTCACGGGAATTCTGGATGACAAGGTTCTCCTGGAGGCAGCAGACCCCCAACTCTTATCGAAGGCGGTGGTGGCAACCCTTCAAACCTATGGGATTGAAAGGGCGGTTGAACTTGCAGAGGG
>CAYNYM010000340.1:0-4539 GCA_964401325.1 uncultured Desulfobacteraceae bacterium
TGTCCGGTCGGCCTATATCGAGGTGAAACGCGCCAAAGAGCAGATCTCCGCAACCACTGCGACCCGCGAACTCCAGGAGGAAAAGTTGCGGATCGAAGGAGAAAAATTCAGGGTCGGAAGATCCACGAGCTTTCTGTTGGCCCAGGTCCACCGAGATCTGGTCTTGAGCCAGATCTCCGAAGTGGACGCGGTGGTGAGTTATCTCACGGCCCTGGTGGAACTCCACCGGCTCGAGGGATCCCTGCTGGCGCGTCGCGGTATCCTGGCTCCGGGTCGTGAACCTGTAGGGGATGAATAAGGCCCAGCTTTGCATGAAAAACATGACAGGAAACGAGGTCGTTATGGGAAAAAAAATGAAGCATATGACAAGCCTTTTCAATCCCAGGTCGGTGGCCGTCATCGGGGCGTCAAACGATCCCGGCAAGCTGGGCTTTCACGTCATGAAGAGTCTGACCCGGGGAGGTTTCGGCGGAAGGATTATCCCGGTAAATCCCGGTTCAGATGCAATCATGGGGATTGATGCCGTCACCTCCATCAAGGCATATCACGGGAATATCGATCTGGCCATCGTGGTGCTGCCGGCCAGGATGGTCCCCGGGATATTTCTTGAGTGCGCGAAGAAAAAGGTTGGGGGGATCGTGCTCATTACCGCAGGCTTTAAGGAAATCGATGATCCGGCCGGTGCCGAGATTCATGATGAAATCCGTGGTATTGCCGAAAAGGCGGGGATTCCGGTCATTGGTCCCAATACCTTTGGAATGATCAGCTTCCATGCCCGCCTCAATGCCTCTTTCACCCCGGAGTTTTCCCTTTTGAGGTCCGGTAATATCGCATTGGTCAGCCAGAGCGGGGGCATGTCCCATCTGCTGGGATTTATGGCCTTGAATGAGGATGTGGGTTTCAGTAAGATCGTGGGACTGGGGAACCGGTTGAACGTGGATTTTCCTGAGATGTTCGACTATCTCATGAAGGATCCGGAAACAGGGGTGATTGCTCTCTATGTCGAGGGCCTTGATGAGGCCCGTAATCTCATGACCGAGGCAAAGAAGCATGGCGGTGGCAAGCCCATGATCGCTTACAAGACGGGGAGTGCGGAGGTGGGCGATGCCGCCTCAAAGTCCCACACAGGTTCCATGGCCGGTCAGCACGAGATCTATATCGGTGCCTTCAAACAGGCGGGTATACTGCCCGTGGCAGATGCCGAAGGCCTGTTGGACGGGGCCAAGGCCCTCGCCGCGTGTCCCCTGCCGCATGGCCCCGGTGTGGCGATCCTGTCGGGACAGGCAGGCCCGGGTATGGCGGCGTGTGATCTCTGTGAGGGCCGTGGGCTTGATATCACGGCTTTCACCGCAAAGACACAGGATAAGATCAATGAAGCCCTCCCACCCCTCGCCCTCAGGACGAACCCGGTGGATATGGGGCCGGCCTGGTATGATTCAGAGGCCATAAGAAAGATCATTCACGCCGTCATGGAAGACAGAAAGGTCCACGCCGTATTGCTCCTGATGATGTTCGCATCGGCCAATGTGGATGCCGTATATGCTTTAACGCCCCTCCTAAAGACCTGGCAGCAGAGAAAGCCTGTTATCAGTTGTATTGTGGCACCGCCCGGTATCTGGGATGAGCAGATCAGGGATCTCGAATCGTCCGGAGCGCTTGTCAATTATCCGACCCCTGAGAGGGCTGCAGCGGCCTTGGCGGCGCTGTGGCAGTACGGGACAATCAGGGGGCGGGGGAAAATGCACGATAAAATCGCGTAGCGATTTTATAAGGAGAATAAAAATGGAAATCATTGCCAAGGCTTTGAATGAGGGAAGAAAAACGCTCTCGGAGTATGATTCCAAGCAGTTGCTGGCAGCTTACGGCATTCCGGTGACGAGGGAAATATTGGTGGACCGCGAGGATATGCTCGTGAAAGCCGCCAGAGAGATCGGCTATCCCCTGGTTATCAAAGGCTGCTCGTCCCATGTCTCCCACAAGACGGAGATGGGCCTGATTCGAGTGGATATAAGGGATGAACAAGAGGCGGCGAAGGTATTCGAGGAAATCACCTCGAAAATGGATGGGCTGGGTAGTGCAGTGCTTGTTCAGGAGATGGTGAGGGGCAAACGTGAACTGGTCATGGGAATGACCCGGGATGCCCAGTTCGGGCCCTGCGTCATGTTCGGGCTGGGCGGTATTTTTACCGAGATCCTCAAGGACATCTCCTTTCGGGTTGCCCCCCTGGAAAGAGGAGATGCCCTGGAGATGATGGGTGAAATCAGGGCCCATAGGATTCTGGATTCCGTCCGGGGGATGGAGCCTGCCGACAAAGAACTGCTGGCGAATATGTTGATCAATCTGGGTCGGCTCGGTTTGGAAAACGATCGGGTGAAGGAGATCGATATCAATCCGGTGATTCTTGCCGGAAGTAAACCCGTGGCGGTCGATGCCCTGGTGATTTGTTCTTAGTTTGATGCATCTGCCTGATGGGCCAAAAAAATCTTATGCGGCCAAGTCTCTTTTTCCAATACCCCAATCCTGCTGAAGACGGGATCTTCGACTGGCCCTAAGGATCAGGTTTCCCATGTGAAAATGGACGAGAATAAGCGACCTTTTGATCGATGATTTTGTGTTGATTTTCGAGCAGCGCTTTTTCGTTCTTAAAGAGAGGTCCGTATGGCCGATGCATTCGGAGATCAATTTTATTTAATTTTTTTCTTGCCTTCAGGGTGGGCAAGTAGGTATTATTTTGGCGTTCATTTCACGCGATCATTTCAGACTTCTGTAACCTCTGTATTACAATCTGCTATCAAGACAGTATGAGATCCACGCTTCAGGCAAGTCTAACATGCTTGCAAAGGCCTTCGCTTGCGATCAGAAAAAAATAAATAGCGCCCTTTTTATCATCTGCAAATGAGGACGGTTAGAAAAGGAAAGGGGATCATGAGCTTTCAGAAACGAATGTCGGCAGGGAAATTTATGGTCTTGGCCGAGATGAACACGCCAAAAGGGGTGAATATCTCGGAACTCGTGACGAACGCCCGTCGCATCAAGGGGCGAATCGACGCCGTCGTGATTCCGGACATGGACAATGGCGTCATGAGGATGAGTTCTCTGGCCGGTGGTGCGATTATGCATCAAAACGGCATTGAACCGGTTATCCATGTCTATGGTCGGGATCGAAACCGCATGGCCATTCAGGGCGATATGCTTGCGGCCCATGTCCTGGGCATTCAGAACATCGTCGTCGTGGTGGGCGAACCCATGAACGCCGGGGATCATGTGGATGCCAAGACGGTGGATGACCTGGACGAGTCGGGGATTTTCCGAGCCATTCAGGGCCTGCAGCAAGGCGTGGATATGGCTGGTTTCGAATTGAATGGTAGTCCCTCTTTTGTCGCAGGCTGCACCATCTCTCCCTGGTCCGATGAAGGGGAAATGGATAAGCAACTCGAAAAAACCCGACAAAAGGTGGAAGCGGGGGCCGGTTTTGTCATGGCTCCACCGGTGTTCGACCTGGAGCGATTCTCTTCTTTTATGGATAAGGCAAAGGGGCTGGGTGTCCCGATTATTCCCAGCGTTTTTTTGTTGAAAACTGTCGGCATCGCCAGATACATGGCGACTTATGAACCGGGTTCCTTTATTTCGGAAGACTTGATCAAACGCATGCGTCGGGCGAAGGATCGAGAAATGGAAGGAATCCTCATTGCCGGCGAAATGATTAAAAATCTAAAGGGATTGGCACAGGGCGTTCAAATCATAACATTGGGATGGGAACATCGGCTACCTGAAATCCTTGACTGCGCTGATCTCTGATTCAGTCACTCACCGCAAAGGGAACTTCAACGCTTTATCCCATACACGGGCCACAAGGTTATTTGATCTGCATAACACTGCCCTTCAATTATCTGATGTCATTAAAAAGGTAACCATGGAAGAGAAGAGGGATTATTTGAACAGCAACAAAGTGCTTGTTATAGGTGGCGGACTGGGAGGCATCAAAGCCGCCCTGGATCTCGCGGAAGCCGGAAAGGATGTGATCATCATCGACAAGGCACCGTCCATCGGTGGCCTGATGACGCAATTGGATCGCACCTTTCCGACCAACAACTGTGATCTCTGTGCCCTTTCCCCGCAATTGGCCGAGAGCGGGAGACAGTTGCATATCGATCTCATGACCATGACCCGGGTCATAAAAGCCGAAGGGGAAGAGGGGAATTTCAGGGTTATCTTAAAAAGCGATCCGCGCTATATCGATTTAGCGAAATGTACGGCATGCGGGGATTGTCTGAAAAAATTTCCCGAGTGCGTCCGCTTTACGCCAGGCCTTGATCACCGGGCCCCTACATGTATGCGTTATCCCCAGGCAACGCCCAATGCATTCTCAATCGACATTGAGAAATGTCCGAACAGGGACGCCTTGGTCGAGGTCTGTCAGGCCGGCGCCATTTTTCCCCAGGACACGGAGAAAATACAAGAGGTCGAAGTCGGGGCGATTGTACTGGCCCCGGGGGCCGATCTCTTCGATCCCGGCGTACTGGACGGCTATGGCTACGG
>CAYNYM010000341.1:0-4516 GCA_964401325.1 uncultured Desulfobacteraceae bacterium
ATCGAGATGAATACGTTCCTCGATGAAATAGGGATAGATTAAGAGAACTTTCAACGCTTTCATTCTCTCCTATTCAACGATGTGTTTTTCGAAAAGGGTCTCAATCTCATGGCGGTCAAAATTTAACTCCTCCAGGACTTCTCTGGTTTCTGAACCTCTCGGCGTCCCCGGTCGCTCTATTCTCCCGGGTGTTCTCGAAAGCTTCGGTGCCGGGGCCGGTTGCAGAACGCCGTCCAGGTCCTTCAGCAATCCTCTTGCCCTGTTGTGAGGGTGTTCCGCGACCTCATCCAGTTCCAGCACAGGGGCCACACAGGCATCCTTCCCGGCGAATATGGCCGCCCATTCATCCTGTGTCTTTTGTTTGAAAGTTTCCACAAAAAGGGTCTTCATTCCGGGCCATTCGGTCCTGTCATTTTGTGCCGGAAGCAAGGCGGGATCGAGTTCGAGTCCTTCGATCAGCACATTGTAGAACCGCTTCTCCAACGCTCCCACAGCCACAAACTTCCCATCCGCTGTTTCATAGGTTTGATAGAAGGGGGCGCCCCCATCCAGCAGATGCGTTCCGATATCAAGGCTCATGAGGCGATTGGCCAAGAGTCCGTGGAATTGCGTGGAAAGATTCACCGCACCGTCCACCATGGCCGCATCCACCATCTGCCCCTCTCCCGATCTCTCCCTTTCTATCACGGCGAGGAGGATTCCCAGCGCACACAAGAGTCCTCCTGCTGCGAAATCACCAAGGATATTGCAGGGCGGAAGAGGTCTTCTTCCCTTTCTCCTGAACAAAGACAGGGCCCCCGATACGGCGATATAATCGATGTCATGGCCCGCCATGCCGGCGTAAGGGCCAAACTGTCCCCAGCCTGTGAGGCGCGCAAATATCAGTCGCGGATTCCATGCCATGACCACGTCCGGACCAAGACCCAGTTTTTCCATGACGCCCGGCCGATAGGGCTCCAAGAGCACATCGGACCGTCTGATCATCCTTTTTATGATCCCAACGCCCCCTGGGGTCTTCAGGTCAAGACGAATGGATCGCTTTCCTCGATCAAACGGATTCTTGACCATTGCGTTGGGAATTTCCGGCTCTCGAGTGTAAAGGCGATCCACGACCATCACCTCCGCCCCGAAATCGGCAAGTATCATGCCGCAATAGGGCGCGGGCGCCAGACCGGCCAACTCGATCACCTTCAGGCCTTCAAGCGGTCTCACCATGGGTGCACTCCCCGTATTGTAGAGGTTTAGCACGACAAAGAATAGCCGGGAGACGTCATTTCTTCTGCAGCAGAGAATAAAAACAGGGGGGTAAAGCCTCCTAACAAACTTCATGGACCAAAGGTCTCTTCGGTACAGTTCCTTTCATACATGACTCCAAGGCGGGGCCTCGGCGTCCGGTGCCAGTGTTGCAACTGCAGGGTAATTTGGAATAGATGGGATGTCTTCTACCGTCAACTGACCGAGAGTATAATCTTTTTCACTCACCTTTGAAAGAGAATTAAGGTCAACACATCATTTTTTAAACGGCTTAAGTTTACTTGACGAAAAACGGCCATATTTAAAAATCACCGACAAGACTTGATTTTGATATAAATGGCGATTATACATATTTACTTTGAGTTTTGTTGGAATTTCAGGCCTTGTCTTGGCTGGCAGCCCTGATCTTCAAAAAAACCGGAGTGAAAAATTCGAGCGCACAAAGCACCCTTCACACTACAGGAAAAATCTATGGACGTTAATTTCATCAATCCATTCATTACGGCAACCCTTCATGTCCTTAAAACGACGGCTTCCACTGAAGTGCAACCTGGCAAGCCCTACCTGAAAAAGGATAATGTGGCCAGGGGCGATGTTACTGGCATCATTGGTCTTACGGGCCAAACAAGGGGAACCATTTCCGTCAGTTTTACCGAGCAAAGCATTCTCGCCATTGTCTCAAGAATGTTCGGGGAGAAAATGAAGGAGTTAAACGAGGAGATCAGAGACGCCGTCGGAGAAATCAGCAATATGATTTCAGGCCAGGCCAGGCGGTCTCTGGAAGAAATGGGGAAATCGCTGACCGCCGCTATTCCCACCGTGATCATGGGGAAGAAACACACCATCTCCCATATGACGCATTACCCTGTCATCGCGATCCCGTTCAACACCGATCAGGGCGGATTTACCATAGAGGTATGCCTTGAGGAATAACCTCTATCCGGTAGAGGAGGTGTTTTCAAATGGTCGTTTACCTTACGAACTTTTGACCGATGAAGAACCGAAGCGATGGGATCCATGTTTTAATTTGTTCAAATCGCTCAAGAATCTGGGTTATCAAGCCGAGGCACCGACCTTCCTCACTCGGGCGTCACAGCTCGACCAGCAAAACATCGAGTACCGATAATATTTGGCCAAGTTGTATCGATCTCTAAAAGAACCTGTCCCGGCCGAAACACGGTTGATAGAAGTCCTTGAGATTCAAAGGGATCACGAAGAGGCAAAAAACTTCTCAAGCAAAGCTAACTCCATCAGGTGGAAGGATTATGGAACGAGACAAGTTGATTCTCAAGGCCCTGCTGGCGATAAATGCCGTCTCCCAGGACAGCCATCTCGCATTCAGGCAAAAACTCCAGCAAATTCTCCTCGAAATTATCAACTGCATGCAGGCCAAGAGCGGCTCCATCATGCTCGTGAAGGGTCGCAAGAATCTGGAAGTTTTGGCCTCGACCAGGCCTGAACTCATCGGGATCAAACAGGCCCTTGATGCGGAATCGCCCTCTGCCTGGGTCGTGCAAAATAAAGCCCCCTTAAAAGTGGATGATATTGAGAAAAGCACTCTTTTCAGGACAAATCCAAATCGCTATCGGGGCTCCGCATTCCTTTTGGTGCCCATTATTGGAAACCATAAGGTGATCGGAGTGTTGAACGTCACCGATAAAATCGGGAGTGACTTCTTTTCAGCCGAAGAACAACAGGCCCTCCTGAATATTTCGAGCCTGGTCATCGGCGCCCTTGAGAACCAGAGACTGACTGAATTGCTCAAAAAAAAAGGAATGGCCCTCCAGCAAAAGAATGCGGAATTGAAAAAGCTGGAAAAGCTCAGGACGGAACTCCACAACCTTTTGATTCATGATCTCAAGGGGCCTATCTCGGAGATCGTGGCCAATCTCGATATCCTGACTTACACCATTTACGACGAAAACCTGGATTACGTCAGGGCCGGTCTTTCCGGATGCGATACGCTTTACCGGATGGTATGCAACCTCCTGGACATTTCCAGACTGGAAGAAAACAAGCTCGACCTGATTTATGAAAGAATCAATCCCCTGGATATTCTAAAGGAATCGATCGCCCGCATTTTCGTCCTTGCCAAGACAAAGGAACTGAAGATCGAGGAAAAAATCTCGGAAACCCTGGCCGACGATTGCCTGTGGGCCGACCGGGACATCCTCATTCGAATACTTCAGAATCTCCTGAGCAATGCGATCCAATATTCACCGTCCGGCGGGACGATCGAGTGCGGCATTGATTACTCAGACCCCGGAAATGTTGAGTTTTCCATCCGGGACAACGGCCCCGGGATCCCCCCTCGTCATCATGAGGCCATTTTCGACAAATTTCTTCAGCTCGAAAAAAGGGCCGACGGTCGAATCCACACATCCGGTCTGGGGCTGACATTTTGCAAAATGGCGGTGGAAGCCCACAAGGGGAGCATCAAGGTCGTCAGTGACGGCATTCATGGCAGCACCTTCTCCTTTGTTATTCCCCGTGAGCTCAAGCAAAGGGGACGCGCCAAAAAATAGACGGCTTTCTCGTCAGCCCATCCCACGGATCGTCCCGTGTCCTTGAGCGTAAGACGAGGAGCCCGCAATGATCAAACATATCGTAACATTCTCGCTTCAGGGGCTCGGGATCAATGAGACTTAGCTCCCAATAGGGCAGCAGTCGGCATGAACGGTCTCTTTGATTGATTTTGACGTGAAAAGAAAATAAATGAAAAACTTCGCCGTTCCATTTGCTACAACCACCCGAAGGCTTTTTTCTTCCCGGTCAACCGGCTACCTTTTAAATCGGCTCGGCGTCCTGTCCCTTCTTGCGGTTCTGGTCCTGGCCGGATGGTATGATCAGATTGGGATCGTTGTCATCCTGAGCCTTTTTCTGGTGGCCGCCGGTCTTGCAAAAACGTGGAGCTACCTATCCCTTTCAGGCGTGCACTGTCATAGAATCCTGAGTGCACGGCGCATCTTTCCCGGCGAGACCTTTCAATTGACGCTGGAGTTGGTGAATCGGAAACCCATACCGCTCCCCTGGGTGAAAGTTGACGACGAAATGCCTCTTCCCATAGCCCCGGATGGGGTGTTCACATCGGGTAAAAGGCCCGGATTCGGGACGATTCAGCGCACGACTGCCCTCATGTGGTACAGCAGGATTACATGGCGCTTTCGGTTGCAAGGGATCAAAAGGGGTTATTATCCAATCGGCCCCATGACCGTCACATCGGGGGACATTTTCGGTCTCTACTCGCGCTCCATGACCTTGC
>CAYNYM010000342.1:0-787 GCA_964401325.1 uncultured Desulfobacteraceae bacterium
TCACCTTGGCAATGCTGCCGCCGCCGGCCCCGATCTCCATGAGATCCACCACCGGGACCTGGATGGTCAGGCCGCTGCCCTTCATGAATCGCTGCACACGCCCGACCTCGAAGGTCGGCACGACACCGGCCACACCCCCCTGGATCAAACAGGATTTGGCCGTGGTCCCGCCCATGTCGAAACAGAACATCTCCGGGATATCAAACAACTTTCCATAATACTGGCCCGAGATGACCGCGGCCGTGGGTCCGGACTCGATGATTCTCACCGGGAACCGGGAGGCCGTCTCCACGGAGGTGATGCCGCCGCTGGAAAGCATGATGAAAAGCCGCCCTCCTGACCCGATGGCCTCGAGTCTCTTGGATAATTTGGTGAGGTATCGGCCGGTGAGGGGCTTGACATAGGCGTTGGTCGCCGTGGTACTGGTCCTTTCATATTCCCTGATCTGGGGGAGGACATCGTAGGAGATGGAGACGGAAAGGCCCGGGGCCTCCTCAGTGATGATGTCTTTGATAAGGAGTTCGTGTGCGGGATTCTCAAAGGAATTGAGCAGGCAGACGGCAATGGACTCCACCCCCATATCGAGCAACCGCCTGACGACCCGTCTCGCCTCTTCGGGATCAAGGGGCTTTATCAGAGTTCCGTCGCTGCGGATGCGTTCTTCCACCTCGAGTCGGAGGCGCCGGGGAATCAGGGGATCGGGAAACTCCGCAAAGATGTCGTAGGGGGCGTAACGTATTTCCCTTCCCAGTTCCAGGACATCACGGAATCCCGCAGTGGTAATGAG
>CAYNYM010000342.1:797-4509 GCA_964401325.1 uncultured Desulfobacteraceae bacterium
AAAACTTTATATTTGACACAATAATATACGTAGCTGCTTTTGGATTAGTATGTACATTCTGCCAACTATGCGCTCACGCTGATAAATGGATGGGGTTATGAGAAATATTTTAATAGGCATATTGTATTTAGTATTTATTATATTAGCAACTAAACATTTAGGATTATGATAGTAGAAATAGGAAACAAACACTTTAGAGATACAGGAGAAACTATGCAAGAGGTGTATTGGAATGAAACCTTTGAAGAATGGACACCTGTACTATGGAACGATGGAGTTCCCGGATGCCCTGTTCCACGGCATCGGACGGGTCCTTGGGGGTGGTGAGGCATTTGTTGATCTTGAGTTCTCCCGTTCGGTCATCGAGCAGGACGAAGTCCGTAAAGGTCCCGCCAATATCACAGCCCAACCGGTAATACCTCTCAGACATGAAGACCTCCTGACGCAACACCTGGAGAGAAAGGGTGAGAGCTGTTTTGAAAAGAGATGGTCATGATTCTCTTATCGCTGAATGGTTATTCAAAAGAATCAATCACTGCAATGAAGCTAACACGCCGGTTCTTCTCCCTTGAGGGCCGCCAAAATTTTCTCCGGGGTAATGGGCAGGTCCCTGATCCTGACCCCGACCGCGTCATACACGGCATTGGCAATAGCGGGGGCGGTGGGCACGAGACCCGGTTCACCTACGCCCTTGGCGCCGAAAGGCCCGGCATCATCCACGGGCTCGACGATCACCGGTTCAATGGGGACGACGTCCCTGGCCGTGAGCATCTTGTAATCCCGGAAGTTCCCGTTCATGACCCGGCCGTTTGTCAGTTTTATCTCCTCGCTCAGGCCGTATCCGATGCCCGTGTAGGCCGCACCGTAGATCTGCCCCATGAGCAGGGTCGGGTTGACGGCCTTCCCCACGTCATGGGCCGCCACGAGCTTGAGGATTTTGACCTCTCCCGTCTCCTTGTCTACCTCCACCTCGACACCCGTGGTGCCGAAGGCATAGGTGCAGGAGAGGTTTCCCTTGAACTCTCTGTCCAGCATCTCGGTCGGCGGATCATAAAAGGCCTCTGCCGCAACCACCTTGCTCTCTCCTGTGCCCACATGAAGACCCGCCCTGAGGATCCGACTGACCTCCAAGGTAAAATAGGGGTGCTCGGGGTCGCTTTTCAGAAAGATCTTCCTGTCCCGAAGATCCAGGTTGGCCGGGTCGGAAACGAGGGCGTAGTCCAGGCCGGGTTCCTGGAAATCGGGGTCTCTTCTCTTTTTGCGCCTGAATCCCCCCTTGATGAGCTTGGGCATCTGCTCGGCGGCCATCTCCAGGATTTGTTTCTTGACCTTCTCGCAGGCTTGGATCGCGGCGTTCCCCGCCATGAAGGTGTGCCGGCTGGCATGGGTTCCCGCATCCCAAAGAGAAAGGGCCGTATCCCCGAAGGTCAGGTTGACATCTTCGGGTCTGACCCCGATGGCCTCGGCGACCATCTGGGAGATGACGGTGGGTGAGCCCTGGCCCTGGTCCGTGCCGCTCTCGAAAACGTCCACGATGCCGGCCTCATCCACCTTGATCATCATGCCGTGCCCGTCAGACTTATAGACCCGGGCCCCTCCGGCCACATGGATCAGGGAGGCCATGCCCACGCCCCGGCCGTTTCGCTTTCCCCTCTTTTCGCCCCAGGCCAGCTTGTCTCTCACGGCCGTGATGCATTCCTCCATGCCGCAGGAGGTGATTTTGAGCCGCATGGGCGTCACATCCCCGGACTGATTCCGGTTGATGAGCCGGAATTCCGCGGGGTCGATCCCCGCCTTTTCGGCCAGGCTGTCCATTGAGGTCTCCACGGCAAAGGTGGCCTGCGGATTCCCATATCCCCGCATGGCCTGGCAGTAGATGTTGTTGGTGTAGACGCAGGTGGCCTTGAAACTGACATTGGGAACGCGATAGAGGGAAGACACGGGTTTCATCATGATGGAGGGGGTCGTGACGCCCCAGGAGGTGTAGGCGCCGTTGTCCAGGACGGCTTCCACCTTGCGGAAGGTGAGCCTGCCTTCCCTGTCGCAGCCCTGCTCAATGGTGAATCCGGCGGGCTGCCGGGGAGGGAGGGCCCGGAATTCTTCTTCCCGGGTAAAGTGGATCTTGACGGGCTTTCGGGTCATCAGTGCGAGCTGGATGCAGATGAATTCATAGATGTCGGTGTCCAGCTTGGTCCCGAAACTCCCTCCCACGATGGGGTTGACGATGCGGACTCTTTTCCCCTTGAGGCCGATTCCTGCAAGGTATTCCGTGATTCTCTGCTTGTCTCCGAAGATTACGTTGGTCTGATTGTAGAGGGTCAGGTTATTGTTGTTGTCGAATTCCGCGATACAGCCGCTCGTCCCCATACAGCATTGGTTGACCCAGGTGGTGCTGACCTGATCCGAAACCGTATAGGCGGCGTTCCTGCGTCCCTCTTCGATGTCCCCGGCCTTGAATTTCCAGGGAAGGGGAAGGATATTGGTACGGACGGGTCTTCCGCCCGCATCGATTTCATGGATCAGGGGCGCGTCTTTTTTCATGGCCTCGACGGGGTCGAAGACGGCCGGTAGTTGTTCGTATTCCACCTCGATGAGATTCAAGGCCTCTTCCGCGATCTCTGGGCTGACGGCGGCGACGGCGGCCACCTCGTCACGGAACTGACGCACCTTGTCTTTTTTCAGGACCACCTGATCCTTCAGAAAACCGACCCTGATATCGGGCAGGTCATAGCCCGTCAAAACCCCCCTGACGCCCGGAAGCCTTTTTGCCCGGGTGGTGTCGATATGCTTGATCCCGGCATGGGCATGGGTGCTGTAGAGGATCTTTCCGTAGAGCATCCCGGGGCGTTTCAGATCATCGATATACACGGCCCTTCCCGTAACTTTGTCGGTCTCGATGGTCCTGGGTATGCTTTTGCCAACGTAAAGATAGTCAGACATGGCGTCCTCCCTGGAGATTCAATGGTCTATTTGTCCACCTTGGCCGCCATCTGCACGGCTTCCACGATTTGGACATATCCCGTGCACCGGCAGAAATTGCCCGCAATAGCGGTCCTGATCTCGTCCTCCGTCGGGTCCGGGTTGTGATCCAGGAGGGCCTTGGCCGACATGAGCATCCCGGAAGTACAAAAGCCGCATTGGACCCCGTTGTTTTCAAGAAAGGCCTTCTGAAGGGGATGGAGGGTGCCGTCCTTGGCGGCGAGCCCTTCAATGGTCGTCACCACCTTGTCCTCGATTTCAGGGATAGGAAAAAGGCAGGCGTTGACGGGGTCTCCGTCCACGAGGACCGTGCAGGCACCGCACTCACCCACCCCGCATCCTTCTTTGGCACCGGTCAGTTCAAAAACCTCCCGCAGGGTATGGAGAAGCGTCCAGGTAACCGGGACATCTGCCTCTACCGAATCACCGTTGAGGGTGAAAGACACGGTTATCTTTTTCATCCGTCCCTCCTTTCCCGGGATCTTACCGCCCGTTCGGCCGCCAGTCGGGCCATGCGGGGGACAAAGACCCGGATCATGTCTTGGCGGTACCAGGCCTCACACCGGAGGCTGGTTCGGGGCGTGCAGCAGTCAGGAGATGATGCGATCCGGCCGGCTTCTTTGAGGATTTCGTCGGTCAGAGGTCTTCCCTTGAGAAAGTCCTCCACCAGGGTGGCCCTGACCGGGGTGGGGGCGGCTACGGTCAGGGCGATCTTGGCATCCAGGATCTCGTT
>CAYNYM010000343.1:0-4504 GCA_964401325.1 uncultured Desulfobacteraceae bacterium
GCACTGTATCTGTATTTTACAGTCAGTTCTAAAATCTTGGCCAATAAGGGATATCGGCAAGCACAGGGCCAATATCGGATTAGTCAGACATATCAAAGGTTTTTGAGGCCGATAATATTTTGACTTTCCAGCAGGGTATCTGCAATCCCACCATCCCCAACGAAATCAAGATCTTGAACTTCAGCATATTTTTCTGGTATCGTAGAGATCATCATTTTAAACTCCAGGATATCAGCAGAATTGTTGAATTTGCAGTTATTCAAGACTTATGCAAGAATGGTCGACTGCGATGGAGCTCCCGAAGATTCAGATTTGTTTGTGTAGTCTTGAATCGACCAATTCTAACGAATTCATCTGGAATAGTGAAACAGGAACCATTCATAGCCGAAAATATGGTAAGTAAAAAAAATAATTCACTCAAAAGAATTTGTTATTCTGGGAAGTCGTTGTCAACTCATCGTTCAAATGCACATTAGACTTGAATCGGTCAGCATGGGTTCTTTGGAGCGGTATTTACCTTTGATGCATAGCTCGAAACCTACCATATCCTCCAACTGGAAGATAGCTCTTATCTCCTAAATCCGGCCGGTTTTCAGGTAAAAAAGGGATAGAGGACATCATAGACTCGGAAAAAAAGTTACCCAAAACCATATTAAAACAAAGGAGAAAAATATGAAAAAGGAAACGTTTGCATTCGTCTTAATAGCGGCTTTATGGTTGGTGCTGCTCGGCTCCCCCAGTTGGGGGGCGCCCCAGTATCTCGGAGAGTCCACTTGGCAGATATCCATCACCCTTCGCGAAGGCGGTTCAGTCTCCGAGAGCTTTACCATGGCGGGGGCCATCACCCGCATGGGCGGGTCCTATTATACCATGCAGGGTTACGTCAACATACCTAATGATGGCCCTTTCATCCTGGCTGGCGGAGGCGTCCTGATCGGGGAAACACTTTACCTCACCTTGACTGGCACCCAACAGCATACGGACAACGACTGGCGAGATACGGAGGTCATTCACGTCCAGTTGAACAAGACTACCCTGAACGGCACTATTTACAACGTGGGAAATGATTTTAATGTCAGTTCCGCTGGCCTTTCCCCCATCTTTGATAATCGTTTTGCAGCGGGGACCCTTACCTTAACCGGAACACGCATCGTTTTGAGTCCGAGCCTGTTGGCCCCCATGTCACTGTTGCTCATGGAATGAACTCTCCCCGCTGCAAGCTGAGGGGATCATGTTGACTTCACTTTTTCGCCCATAATGAATTAACGTTCTATTTCTTGGATTTTCCTCGCTGTTTCCAGCGGGGAATTTCAAGTAAAAACATTTATCAATTTTGGTGAGCTTATAGAGGTAGATTCCGTATTCTCCCCCAGAAAACCTTCCTCTCTGCCGGAGCCTCTCCCCTCGCCGATCTTATGAATAATTATCCTATTCGTGAATCCCAACCAGCTCATGTAGGTCAACAATACCAAAAATAAGCAGCAATGCGTGGTCACAAGATCTTGTGGCTACTAGGCCGGGGTCCAAAATCCCAGATATCTGCTATAGATCACAGCTTTCATCAGATCTGCGATAAGAGAGTGGTATCAGAGAGACTGGGTGAGCGGGCTGGTCATAACCGATCGGACCTCCTGATATAAAAAAATGGGGACGGACGCAAAAAAAGTTCGGTTATGCCTATCTGGTGACCGTGCCCATACGTAATTCTCTTTTCTTTGCTATCTTGGCAATTTCTCTCCTCACCGTAAATACAAGGATCTCATAGACATGCCCAAACGTCAGCAAGCCATGTGGGATAGTCTTCTTTAAAATGCTCAGGCTTCTGTTTGGATAAAAATCGCCTTGCACGGGTTCGAGCCTTTTATCTCTTATAAAATTATGTCCATTTTCCTTTTACTGTTTTCGTGGAGGCCCATTTCCCTATAGGTTACAGGAACTCATATAGGGCCAACCGTCCTGGGTCCGCAAGGCGCGCCCCCCGGACGCGAGGATGTATCGGGAAGTGATGACATTGAAACCGTAGTCGAGCAAACCGGGCTGATATGCAGGGCCGACACCGCCGCTACCAAAAATCGAGACTGCCACGCACATGTTCGCGTCAAAGCCGACGACAAAAACGCCTGTGACGTTTTTGTTCATAAGGTCTTGTCTCAGTGTCGTATTGTGCAGAACGCTGTTGGTACCGGACCGGATGATTGTTTTATCCGCACTGCCAATGGCGTTTCCAAAGGTGGAGACGATCTCCTCGCTTTGCGGCGTCGCAGTCTTGCCGCAGATGAAAACGGGCACGTCGGTCGGGGGCGCGTCACGTCTTTGGAGCCGGGTCGCCTTCAGCACACTCTTAATATTGTTACCGACCGAACCATTCCGGTTGCCGTGGGTTCTTTTCAACCCCTGTGCCTGAAAATCCGAACCGTACAAGTCGATAATGATCACGGCGACCCTTCTGCCCAGGTTCACGGCCACCCGCAATGCGTTTACCATGTCACGGGCCAACGGGGTAACATGGGGAGACCAATCCATCCTCCGGTCTGCATGGGGCCTGGCCTGGGCGCGGATGAGCACCGCCTGCGCCGCAGGCGGACGATAATCATCCAAACCGTTTCCTCTCCGCCCAGGGAATCGAAAATAATTCCATAGAAAATTACTTCGGAGGCGAATAAACGAAAGGGTTGTTGAGAATGGAGAGACACAGGTCAACGCACTCAAGGGTCGATCGGCCATGTCTCCCAGCCCGAGACCGCAGTCACATCGGGCTCCAGGTCGAAGGCCATGTCGATAGGACAGGCAAGATAGGCGTGAGATACTTCTTCCTCACCATAGAACTTTTTCAGACGCTGGATGCCCTGGACGTCTTTTCCGCTGGGTCGTTCCTTGAGGTTACATTCTACAGCGATGAGTTTGCGGTTTTTTTCCAGAAGGAGATCGATCTCGTTTCCTCCCTGGTCCCGCCAGTACCAGAGCCCGAGTGACGGCTCGTGCCAGTCTCTTTTTCTCAGCCACTGGTTGACCACGTGATTTTCCCACAATGCCCCCGCCTCCCGTGAGGACCAGAGTGCATCGGCGGAACTGAAACCCATGAGGTAGGCCGCAAGGCCGGTATCCGTGAAATAGAGTTTAGGGGTTTTTGAGAGCCGTTTGCCAAGGGAACGAAAATGGGGCTCCAGGAGAAGAATCTGGTTTGAGGCCTGAAGAACGCTCAGCCACTTTTTGGACGTAGGTGTAGAGATCCCCACATCCCTTCCCAGTTCAGAAAGATTCAGCATCTGTCCGCACCGGGCGGCGCAGGCCCGAATGAAGCGTTCAAAATCTCTCAGGTTGCCCACGTTCAGGAGATTGCGGACATCCCGTTCCAGATAGGTGGCGACATAGCCCTGATACCAGCGTTCCCGGGAAGGCGACGCTTCCGGTTCGGCCCAAAGGGCAGGGAAACCGCCTTTCCAGAGGAAATCCTGCCATCGAGAAGAACCGTTGACATCCCCTGCTGATTTCCATTCCCTACCGGAGAGCCCAAGAAAAGGCACAACCGCCGCCCTGCCGGCCAGGCTCTCCGCAAGATTTTCCATGAGCAAGAAGTTCTGGGACCCGGTAATCACAAAGAGGCCGTTTTCACCCCTTTTCGAGTCCACAAAGGTTTTAATGGTGCGAAAGAAAGAGGGTGCGTACTGAATTTCATCCAGCACGACGGGCGGTGGATATCTCTTTAAAAATTCCTGGGGCCTGGTTTCAGCGGCTTCCGCGTTTGTGGACACGTCCAGGCTGACATAGGAGTATTCCCGGAATATCCTTTCAAGAATCGAGGTTTTCCCCACCTGGCGAGGCCCCACCAAGGCCAGCACAGGGAAGGTCCTCGCGAGCTCCGTTAATTCACCTGAAATTTCTTTGTCAATCCAAATGGTTGGCAATGTTAAAGTATGACTTTAAAATTGTCAACATTCTAATTTCAAAATGAATAACCGGTATCGTCCATCCATTCTACTCGTACCTTCCTGGCAGACGATGGACTTGTATCCGTTCTGAAAAGATGACTTACGGTAATCCGAGTTCCCCGCAAAAGGCGTGAAAAGGGAGGACTCTTACGCCCTTTTTTTGGAAATCTTTGGTTCCTTCATGGACCTGGTAGAAAGCGGGGATTTCGATTTTTTCCATGAAATAATACGATTTTACTCATGAGTAAAGTCTATTGTATGTGATTTTTTTGTAACGTTTTTATCATTTAGGGGATTCTTTTTCAGGTAAATCCTGAAACGGTGTCCGAATGCGACCCCCACCCGGTCCCCCAGGAGTCGAATGCAGCCGGATCGTGAAGCGCAGTCTCTCGGCCGGAGGATAAGGCACCATCGCGGCAACGGAGACCTTTGTCGTCCTCTTTTTCATGTTCAATCACCCAGGTGGTAACGTGATCTCAGCCGGGCGGATATGCTTTTTACGGCCTGGAAGGCCTTTTCTACGGTCTTTTCTTTGTCGGGGTTCACGAGACAGCATGTGGCGGGAGAAAGCAGGC
>CAYNYM010000344.1:0-4498 GCA_964401325.1 uncultured Desulfobacteraceae bacterium
GGCAGGTGAAGGACATAGCGGAAAAGGACCTGCAGGAAGACCGCGACCGCCATGGCGGAAAGTATGACAATCAGGGCAATCTCACAGGCACGATTCAACCAGTCGCTGACTTTTAGCATAGCAATCCCCGCATGTATTCCATGGAAACGTTCAGATCGGCAGGATCCGAAGATCTTTTTCTCTTCGCACGGGTCTGGTTTTGGGAATGGCCGGGGCCTGTGTGAAGGTCAATCTGCAAGAACGGCCCGCAATTCGTGAAAGAGGCGGCATTCCCAAGGTCGGCGATGAATGCCGCAATCCGGGGGATTCCTGGAATGCGGCATTCCCACACACTTAACCCCAAGAACGATTGTAAAGGCGAGCGGATCAGAAACGGCCGCAGTTGAAGACGGTCTTCAAGGCATACGCAGACACAAGACCGACACAACCGATTGCCGGGCCCATGATGATCGATGCCCAATCGACCTTATTGGGCATCCCTGATCTTATCCACAATTCCCTTCCATTCAGGGTACTTCTCGTAAAACTGGTTATAGACCGGGGCCATGGCTCCGATAAATACGGCCTTGTCCACGGTGTCAACAACCATACCACGGGCCTTGATCTCCTTGAGCTGTTTGGCCTCGTTGTCGCGGATCAGCTTGCGTTCATAGGCCGCCGCCTTGATGGCCGCCTCCTTAAAGAGCTTTTGCCATTCAGGTTTGAGCTGATTGAATTTCTTAAGGCTCATGCTCAAGGGAGCAGGGGAATAGAAATGCCCGGTGAGGCTCAGGTACTTCTGCACCTCACTCAGCTTATAGGCATGGACGATGGCGACCGGGTTTTCCTGTCCGTCAATCACCTTGGTCTGAAGAGAGGTGTAGACCTCACCCCAGCTCATGGGAACGGCCTGGGCGCCGAGTTGGCGGACCGAGGCCAGGTGAACGGGGTTTTCCATGGTCCGGAATTTCAATCCCTTGAAATCGCCCGGGTTCACAAGGCGTCTGCGGGAGTTGGTAAAATTTCTAAAACCGTTTTCAAAGAAGGCCAGACCCTGGATACCGGCCGACTGCAGACCGTCCAGCAACTCCCCCCCCACGGGACCGTCCAGGACCTTGTCCACGTGCGCCGGGCTGGTGAAAAGAAAGGGCAAGTCAACAACCCCCATATCGGAACTGAAATTTGAAACAGGGCCCGTGGCGGTAACCGCCAGATGAATCGTCCCGACCTGTAGTCCTTCCAGGAGCTCCCGCTCACCCTTTCCGAGCTGTCCGGCGGCATATACCTTAACAATGACTTCCCCATTGGTTCCTTCTTTAATGAGACGGGCGAATTCTTGGGCCCCGACCGCGTAGGCATGATGGGCGGGAGTGACCGTGGCCAATTTGAATGTCGTCTTGGCCTGAACGGGCATGGTGACAAAAAGAGTAAGGCCAAGGAACAGCAATAGACTGATAAGTGCAAGACGTCTCATGGTTTTCCCTCCTTTGTTTCGGTTTGAATTGGGCATTCAAGCTTCAACGTGGTATTGAAAATTCCGGCTTGTGCCGTGCCGAAAAGTATAGAGGCAGGATTTCCCTGTGTCAAGCGTGCCGACCCACCGCCTCATCCGCCTATCGTTACTGAAATCAAAATATCTGAAAGAACCCCTGATCGCCCTCAAGGCATCTCATCGAATACAGTGGATTTAGGGATCCAGCGGCCTGTCTGAGGTCCGGTAAAAGGGTTGGGTGCACAGGATTGAGGGGACGTTTAAGACAAGAGACAACCGACCGAGGGGCAGGGTCAGGGCAAGGCGAGGATAAGGAGAAATTAGTTCGAATTTTCAGGATGTTGAATATCCGAGAAAGAAATGATATAGGTGAGGGCAGACAAACGAATCCCGGCATGAAGAGTCCCCCGCCGCCCCGGCGGTATCCGGGCTGCATTCCGACAACCAGGCACACGATCATGGAGGCACGGATGGGTGTTATTCACGGTTTTGAAAAAATACGAGAGCAGGAAATTAAGGAACTGAAGACAGGGGCCACACTGTTCCGGCACCTGAAAACGGGGGCGGAACTCCTGTCTCTGACCAATGACGATGAAAACAAGGTGTTCGGCATCGCCTTCCGGACACCCCCGTCCGATTCGACAGGAGTGCCCCATATCCTCGAGCATTCCGTGCTCTGCGGTTCGCGGAAATACCCGGTCAAGGAGCCCTTTGTGGAACTCCTCAAGGGCTCGCTTCAGACTTTTTTGAACGCCTTCACCTATCCCGACAAGACCTGTTACCCCGTGGCGAGCCAGAATCTTCAGGATTTCTACAACCTCATCGATATCTATCTCGACGCCGTCTTCTATCCCAGGATTACCCCCCATGTCTTTCAACAGGAAGGATGGCACTATGACATCGAGGAAAAGGACGCCCCTCTGAATTACAAAGGGGTCGTTTTTAACGAGATGAAGGGGGTCTATTCATCCCCCGACTCGCTTCTGGCCGAGTTTTCTCAGCATTCCCTTTTCCCCGACATCACCTACGGTCTGGATTCCGGCGGAGACCCCAAACAGATTCCCAACCTGACTTTCGACCAGTTCAAGGCCTTTCACGAAAAGTTCTATCATCCCACCAATGCCCGTATTTTTTTCTGCGGCGACGATGACCCCGAAAAACGCCTGGCCCTGGTCAACGCATATTTGAAAAATTTCGAACACATGAAAATCTCATCGGAGGTCCCCTTGCAGCCCCCCTTTGACCGGCCCAGGCGTCTGAACAGGACCTTTGCCTCGGGTGCCGGGGATGAACAGGGCTCAAAAGGCATGTTGACCCTGAACTGGGTGCTGGAGGAAACAGGTCAGAGCGAAGGCAATCTGGCCCTGCATATGCTGGAATACATCCTGCTGGGCATGGCGGGTTCACCCCTGAGAAAGGCCCTCATCGATTCAAATTACGGGGAGGATCTGGCCGGAGAGGGCCTGGGAAGCGAATTGCGCCAGATGTATTTCTCCATCGGACTCAAGGGCATCGATCCCGAGGACGCGGACAAGGTGGAGACCCTGATCCTGGAGACCCTGCAGCGCCTCGCGGTGGAGGGCATCGACCGCCGGACCGTCGAGGCTGCACTCAATACCACGGAATTTGCCCTGCGGGAAAATAACACCGGGAACTTTCCACGGGGGCTGGTGATCATGTTAAGGGCACTGAACAGCTGGCTCTACGATGAGGACCCTTTGAAGCTGGTCGCCTTCGAGGCCCCTCTTGAGGCCGTAAAATCGGCGGTGACGTCCGGCACCGGATTTTTTGAGGAAATGATCGAGCGATTTTTGCTGAAAAATCCGCACCGCGTGACCCTCCTGCTGGTGCCCGATCCGGAAAAGGCCGAACAGGATGAGAAGGATGAACGTGAGAGGCTGCGCAGGGCCCGTGAGGGCATGAGTCCGGCGGAGCTCGAAGAGGCCGTCAGGACGACCAAGGCACTCCAAAAAATCCAGGAAACCCCTGACCCGCCCGAGGCCCTGGCCACCATCCCCTCACTGAGTCTGAGCGATTTGGACAGGCAGAACAGGTTGATTCCCCTGACATTCTTTGAGGAAGAGGGGACAAAAATCCTTTATCATGACCTCTTTACCAACGGTATTGCCTATCTGGAGGTCGGGATCAACCTCCACACCCTGCCACAGCAGTATCTCCCCTACGTGCGCCTCTTCGGCCGTGCCCTTGTGGAGATGGGGACCGAGAGCGAAGATTTTGTCTCCCTCACGCAACGTATCAGTCAAAAGACCGGTGGCATCCACCCGAGTTTTATCACTTCAGGGATAAAAGACTCGGACAGGGCGGCGGCCTGGCTTTTTCTGAGGGGGAAGGCGATGACGGGACAGACCGAAGACCTGCTCGGGATTATCCGGGATGTTCTGCTCGACCTCAGATTGGACAACCGGGAGCGCTTCAGGCAAATGGTCCTGGAATCCAAGGCGCGGCAGGAGCAGAAACTCGTTCCGGCAGGCCATCAGATCGTCAATGAGCGACTGCGCGCCCATTTCAGCGAGGCCGATTGGGCCGCCGAAAAGATGGGGGGCCTGAGTTCTCTATTTTTCCTGCGGGATCTTGCAAGAGCCGTTGAAGAAGACTGGCCGGGCGTCCTTCGGAATCTTGAAGAGATGAAACGCATTCTTGTCAACAAGAGCACCATGGTCCTCAACGCCACGCTGGATGAAGAGGGATGGAAAGGCCTTGAGCCTCAGGTCAGGGATTTCCTGGAGGCCTTGCCCGCCACGCCGCCGGCACAAGAACCGGAATGGTCCCCTGAAGGCCTCGACGATTATGAGGGGATGACCATCCCGGCACAGGTCAATTATGTGGGCAAGGCGGGCAACCTCTACGCTCACGGGTACCGCTTTCACGGATCGGCCCATGTCATCTGCCGCTATCTTCGAAACTCCTGGCTGTGGGATCGCGTGCGGGTTCAGGGCGGGGCCTATGGGGCCTTTTGCCTTTTCGGCAGGCTTTCAGGGGTCCTGTCCTTTGTGTCTTACCGGGACC
>CAYNYM010000345.1:0-4490 GCA_964401325.1 uncultured Desulfobacteraceae bacterium
TTGGCCTTGAGATATCTCATTCCCAGAAAGAATTCGAAGAGCATGAGATCCTTGCAAAATCCTATTTTATTGATTGTTCAACTGCCCGACACCCTCGGAAGCGAGGCCCGCCATGCCTATTTTTCTTCACCCGACCCCTTTGGTTGGATCGCAAACAGATGTCACTTGGGCCTCATCTGGGGGAAGAAAATGACGTCCCGTATGGAGGGTGAATCCGTGAGGAGCATGACGACCCGGTCGATCCCTATCCCCTCTCCGGCCGTGGGAGGCAACCCGTATTCCATGGCCGTGACATAATCCTCATCCATGAATTGTGCCTCTTCGTCCCCGGCCTCGCGCAGGGCCACCTGATGCTCAAACCTTCCCCGCTGATCGGCGGGATCATTGAGCTCCGTAAAGGCGTTGGCGATTTCTTTACCCGCTATAAAGAGCTCAAAACGATCCGTGATCTCCGGATCCTGATCATTGCGGCGAGAGAGAGGGGAAATTTCGGTCGGATACCCTGTGATGAAGGTCGGCTGAACCAGGTCAGGCTCCACCACCTGATCGAATATCTTGGCGAGTATGGTGGCCAGGCTGTCCTGTTTCGAAAGCACGATATCCCGAGACTCGGCGAAATCGAGAGCGGCGTGCATATCCGTCAGGACCGTCTCCTCAACACCGCCCACCTCCTTCAAGGCATCGAACAGGGAAATCCTCCGCCAAGGGGGCGTGAAGTCGATGGTCTGCCCCTGGTACTCCACCCTGTTTTCGCCGATGACCTCCTGGAGCACATGGACGAAGACATCCTCGGTCAAGGTCATGAGGTCTTCGTAGGTGGCGTAGGCCATGTAGAACTCTATCATGGTGAATTCGGGATTGTGCTTGACGGAGATGCCCTCATTGCGAAAATTGCGGTTGATCTCAAAGACCCTTTCAAGGCCGCCGACGACAAGCCGTTTCAGGTAAAGTTCAGGGGCGATTCTCAGGTAAAGGTCCATATCCAGGGCGTTGTGATGGGTCTTAAAGGGCCTGGCCGTGGCCCCGCCGGCAATGGGCTGCATCATGGGGGTTTCGACTTCCAGGAAGTCTTTGTTCAGAAAAAAGTTTCTGACGGCCTGGATAATGCGGCTTCTCACCACAAAGACATCTTTCACCCGGTCGTTGACGATAAGGTCCACATAGCGCTGGCGGTATCGGGTCTCCACATCCGCCAGACCGTGCCATTTCTCGGGAAGGGGCCGCATGGATTTTGACAAGAGCGCCAGGTCATCCGCCACAAGGGTCAATTCGTTGGTTCTCGTTCGAAAGGGTGTCCCCTTGATCCCGATGAAGTCGCCGATATCCATGAGCTTGAAGATCTTGTAGGCCTCTTCCCCGACCTTGTCCTTCCTGATGTAGGCCTGCAGGCGGCCCGTGCGATCTTTGATATGAATAAAGGAGGCCTTCCCGAAATTTCTCAGCGACATGATCCTCCCAGCCATGGCAAAGGATTCATGTTGTTCGGCCAGGGCCTCGCTATCCATGTCCCCAAAGCGTTCAATGACCTCGGAGACCGTTATGTCACAATGATATCCGGCGGGATAGAGGTGGACGCCCATGGTCTTGAGGGTGTCGGCCTTTTTCTTTCTGTCTTCGATGATTGTGCTTGTTTTTTCCATCATTTCGTTTATTCGTCCTTGGGTTAAGCTTCAAGGTGGAGAAAGGACTTATTCAGTTATTTGCGTAAGTTGAACGTTTGCTTGTAATCCAAACGCCCTTGATAGTCAAGGTAAAAGATCCTTGAGACCTACTTATTCCAGGGCCTCGATGCTTGAGAAGGGGTCATGCTCGGGATGGATCGGCCTGAATCCACCCCTCATTCCCATACCCTTGATGAAATCAGGATATATGGGCGACCTTCTGATCACCTGCAAGGGATGAGACGCAAATGAGGCGTGGCGATTGCCTCGTATGAGCCATGGGCGACTTGACGTTGGACTTGACGGTGGGTCAGGGGTCCAGCAATTCCTTTGATCCTGGGGTGGAATAATGCTATAGATAACCCTGAATTTTACCTACTTCGAATGAGAACGGCACGCTTTCCCGACCATCACAGACCCACCGCGGGGCCGGAAGAATTGTGGGCCCCCGCCTTTGAATCCGGGACGACCCGGGAAAATGACATGCCCTTCCCATTGCGGTCGCTCTGGACAATCGCATAGGAATCCCAAGAGGATTGGAGACATTGCCTTGAAAAATCAAATGGATGTATCTGCCGTCCTTTTTCCCCACGTTTCCCTGCCGGAGCAGGCCCTCAAGAGCGTGTTGACCCTCTTCAGGCCTCTCAGGGTCTTCAGGCCCTGGTTTCTGGAAGAATCGTCCACGCTAAAACCCTATGTGGACGGGGGTGCGGTAAGAGTGGACTACCCGCCTGAGGGTGCCAGACCGAAAGGAGATTTTCTTAAGATCCTAAAAGCCTACAGGGATTGGAACCTCGAACACCGGGACAAGGGGTATGCGGCCTTTCTGCAGGCCCAACTGGGTGAGGATCATTCCGAGGACAGTACTTGGGGCATCAGAGAGGAATTGCGCCGGTTCGGGCGGAAAGTGCCGCCCTCCGGGGATTCCCCGTTCCTGAAATGGCACCTCATCCTCCACCTTGCCCATGCAATGGAGACACAGCGCCGGGAGGCCGACGTCATACTGGGGGACCTCAAAGACAAAAAATCGCCCCTCCAGGGGGCCCTCGAAGGGGAAGATGTCGAGAGCGTTTTCGGGGATCTCTCTCATTTTCAGGCGGACCCGGTGATCAGCGAATACCACTGGGCACAAATCCTCGATGCCTGGATGGGTCTCTTTGGTGCAGATCTGAAGGAGAATGAAGTTCTGGTGACCTTCGATCGTCATATTTTGGAGTATGTATCCCAAGAGATCGATCCATCCTCCTTTGTAGGTGACGTCCGTCCGGAACCGCCTGCGGTATTCAACATGCCGCGTCACCCTGCAAAGACCCTTGAGGAGCTTGACGCTTTCAGAGAAAGAATAATCGGCCCCCATGCACAAGGGGCACTGGCACACCTGGTGGGGAAGGCGGAAAAAACAGCAGCGGAAAGGGAAAGCCTGGCCGGGCAGATACAGACTTCCTTTTCCCGGGACCGGACCCAGGGGGAGGTCACGGTCACGGTAAAGCCCCTGGGGTCTCCGACACGAGGGCCTTCGGATCAGGACCGAGGGGTGTTATCACCCCTGCGTGGCAAGAATATCGTTTTGGTATCGGATGACGAACTCTTTTAGAGCCTTTGCAAGCTGCAATGTTCGATATTGTCGAAAAGTGGCGAAACTCCACGATCCAGCACGGCCCGCTGAACAGCCGTGTCTATATCATGCATCTGGACAGGCGGGATTTTCCGGAGATCATCGGGGCCACGGAGGCCCTTGCTGAAGAGAACGCCTATGAAAAGATATTCGCAAAGGTCCCGGCCGTCATGGCGCCCGTCTTCGAAAAACGGGAATTTCTTCGGGAGGCCTTGATCCCGGATTTTTTCAGGGACGGGGATGATGCGGTCTTCCTTTCGAAGTATCTGGTCAAAAATCGCGGCGTGGAAAGATATCCCCAAGAAACAGCCCTGATCCTGGAACAGGCACGCCGTCATGAAGGCACTCTCTCTTTGAACGTTCAAGATCCCTTGTTTGCGGCTGCCCCCTGTCAACCCTCAGATGCTGCGCAGATGAGCCGGCTTTTTAAAAGGGTATATCGGACATACCCTTTTCCGATCGATGATCCCGCCTACCTGTTGGAAACCATGGCATCGCATGTCCGCTACTTCTGTGTACGCAGAAAAGAAGAGATCGTTGCCATCGGCTCATCGGAAATGGACAGGGAAAACCTCTGCGTGGAAATGACGGATTTTGCCACCCTGCCCGCCTGGACAGGAAGGGGGCTGGCAAGCCTGCTGCTTTTTCAGATGGAGAAGAGCATGGCCCTGGAGGGGATGCAAACCGCATTCACCATCGCCAGGGCCTTGTCCGCGGGCATGAACAGGGTCTTTGCCAAGGGGGGATATGGCTATGCCGGGACCCTGACCAACAATACCCAGATTTCCGGCCATATCGAGAGCATGAACGTATGGTACCGGTCCCTTGAAATCCGGGAGGCATAATCCGTCCCGGCCGCCCCTCTTCATCGCCCTGCTAATGGACTTCATGGATAATGCGGTTCAACGAAATTATACATGCAATACAGGAATTTTGTTTTGAACTCTTCTCAAATTTGTAATACACTTTTTGTGTTTACAGCCCGGTTCTGAACGGGATTTCTCTCGCCAAAACGGGGGGTTTCAAGACAAAACAGGAGAATAACAAATGGATAGTAATGAGACCATTTTCCATATGACCTTCAGCCAATCACACGAGAAAAGAGACGTCCCGCTCGCCGTCCTTCGGGATGATATCGTTGATTTTCTGGAACACTTCGGTATGAAATTTCATATATTTCTTTTCCTATCTCTTTGCGCAGCGTTTACTGGTAA
>CAYNYM010000346.1:0-4468 GCA_964401325.1 uncultured Desulfobacteraceae bacterium
AAGGGTTCGGAAACTAATAGCCTTTAGCCTACAGACTAAACAACCTGAACAGTTACATCGGCGGTCGTGTATCTATCGGATTTCACAGTATGTGTTTGAGTGCATAGTATGCAATGGGAAGGAACAGGGATGGAAGCATGTTCCCGACCCTGATCGTCTTGATGTCCATCATACTGATTCCCAGCGCCATGATCAATAATCCCCCCACCGCCGACATTTCATTGATGACCTCAGGGACCAGAAGACTTTCCAGGAAGGATGCTCCAATGGTTATGGTGCCCTGGTAGATGAAAACAGACAGAGATGAGATCATCACGCCAATCCCCATGGATGAGGCAAAGATGATGGATCCGATCCCATCAATGAGTGATTTTGCAAAAAGGATTTGATGGTTTCCCGTGAGCCCGCTTTGCAGGGAACCTAAAGTGGCCATGGCCCCGACACAATAAAGTAGACTTGTCGTAACAAAACCTCTTGATATCCCGCCTCCGCTTTTCGATAATCTCGTTTCGAGCCATTTTCCGAATTTTTCAAGACCGGCTTCGATACCTATGAATTCACCCATCACTGTACCAATGGCCAGACAAAGAATGACAATCAACGGTTCATTCGACTTGAAGGCCCCCTTGAGGCCGATCAGGATGACCGTGAGACCGATGGCATCGATGATGGTTTCGTTGTATCTTTTTGGAATGCCTTTGCGAAAAACAAGACCTATCGCGCTGCCTGCAATGATGGCAAGAGCGTTTACAATGGTGCCGATCAATGTGTCCTCCCATGGTGTTTTAGATTGTTCCTGCTTTGTTGGGGACCGGGTCGTGAGAGACCTGCAAAAGGGGAGAAAGAGCCAATCTGATTTTTTTGTCCGGGCGTCTTTATCCGGAAATGAGAAATCCGGCCCTTTATGCCAGTTACCCGTGTTCTTGTCAACCTTAGGGCCAGGAATAGACCTGAATTCCCTTCACAATCGAAACCTGTCAAAAAACCTTGACAAAACCCGGCGGTATCCAGAAGGATGAGGAGGTGGCTGTGCCGAGAAAGGGCATTGAGTCCGATACGGTTTTGTGCGCCAAATCATGAAAGGGGGTTTGCATGTATCAGGACTTTGAAGAAAGAAGTATAGATCCGGAATTGGAGGATTACAAGGGTAAGATCCTGCCCGTGAACAAGGCGAGACTCCGGCTGGAGAGAGACTTGTATTTCACGGGGACGACCCAGCGGGGATACGAGGTGGAGTATGATGTCCGATACGAAGAGGGGTGTTCGCCAACCGAAACGCTACTCTTGAGTGTTGCTGGTTGCCTGTCGATAGATATCGTTCACATCTTGCGGAAAATGAGGTGCGAAATAACAGACTATGAAGTGGAAGCAGAAGGCGTGCGAAACATCACGCCTCCGCAGTATTATAAGTCATTCGACCTGATGATCCGGATATCAGGCGAAAGGATCACAGCCAAAAAGATCGACCGGGCCATTTCCCTTTCCCGTGAGAAGTACTGCTCCGTATACCAGTCCCTGAGGGAAGATATCGAAGTGAATATAGGATATGAGATAAACCCCAACGGCAGTATTTGACGCCAAGGTTCAACCTTTACGGTATTTTATTGATTAAAGGAGGGGCAATCATGACACGTTGTGAGACATGTAAACTCAGAGCGCGGTATGATAAAAATTCTGCATCACTGTTGGGCCGCCTGTGGCACTGGCATATCGGCTGGTGTCCGGGATGGAAATCCTATTTGAAATCTCTACCGGAGGCAAGGCGAAAAGAGCTGATTGAACAATACAAATAGCGGGTCATCCGGAAAATGCCTGTTTCAATGCGGTGCAGGGCATATTCCTGGAAGCATCTTGCTCCATGAGAGGGCAGAATTTCTGGTGTCATGACGCCATTGTTTATGCCGCTTCAGGAATCAGACATCTGCAGGGCCAAGATTTCAGGTGCACTTTCAGAGCGCATGTCGAAAGGAAGAAGGCCCGCGGGTCGCAGGGACCTTTGGGCCTTGGGGTATTGAAAAGAGAAATTAAGGAGGGTCATGCTTTGAGTTTCTGCTGATAGAGAACAATCCAACAAAAATGGGTAGGCTTTTATCTTCCCAATGTGTCGTCTTTTTCTCCGTTGTAACTCCCTTGTTCTTCCTATTCGAAGGAGCCAGGCAAAAAAAATACACGGGCACTCGAGAAGCTATCTTGACATTGCACGGTATCCCGCTTTTGAAATGTACTCTCTGGAGAATACGACTTCCCGGCGGTTGGGGCCAAATGTTAAGAACGGTTTCCCTGTGACATCCGGCAACGTCTTGTCTATCTATAACTGCAAAAAACATGCAAAAAAGAAAAAATTATTTAAAAAAAATAAAAAACACATAAATACAATAGGTTAGGAGGTAAATTTAGCGAGTAATCATCACTGAAATCCAGTGATGAAAGAGGTCAAAACTGTCAAAAAAATTCTCAGAGTGTAAAAAAAATCGGCAGTACTTTTTAAAACTCCCAGACAAAGGTTAGGTCGCGGCCTGCACTTTTTTTACTTCCGGGTTATTGGAGCGAGAAAGACTTGCCGGAGATTCTTTCCTTGGCGAAATCAGAAACGTCCGGGCCCGATGTCTTCGATGATGAGCTTTAGGGGCCTCCCTTCGATCTCGCTCCTGATTATACAATGGGCCCGCCTACACTGCTGGAGTCAACGGCATAGAATGATGATCCCAATGGATGGTTTGTCCTGTTTGAAATGGCAAGTGGTATGGGGTCGGGGTTTGAAGGTGTTGTGTGGTTTTGCTGAGCGCATATCGTCCTGTGTCATGTTGACTTTTTTCCTAAATCCACTGCCTCATTTGCGTGTCAAGCCTTGATGGCGGACCAGGGTTTTGTTAGACTTCTTTTAGATAATCCCTTATGATGATTGCTATGGTTGTTGTTGGTGGGTAACGGTGCGTCGGTTTTTGCATCTGCTCTTAAAAAAAATTCATCACGGTCAATTCTAATACCGTTTGGGCGCTTCAATTCGAAAATACGCCTTCTTTCTTTCGGCTTACCCTGGGGAATCTCCTTGAAATCATCCTGGCCGGCAATCCCGTATAAAAGGCCTCTGGTTGAATTTCAGATCGATATCATCTCCCACACTTTTTGCGGACCATATTCGGTACATCGCGGCGCCCGCGCCGTTGCCCCCGCAGGTGAGCAGGCTTCGAATCCTAACATTTCATCAAGAAGGAGGGATGCCATGAAATGGACCATTCGATTGCCGGGTTTCATACTTTTGCTAACAATCCTGCTGCTGGGTGGTGGCGGTCAAGCCAGCGACCGGCAGGGGGAGCTTTCCTTCTGGACAACGGAGATCGAACCCAAGCGTATGGCCGTTCAGCAGGATCTGGCCGAAAGGTTTAAGAAAATTGCGGGAATTGACGTCGAAATCGTCCCCGTGGAAGAGAGTGACCTTTCGACCCGGGTCGTGGCGGCGGCGGCAGCCGATGCCTTGCCGGATATGGTCTTTGTTCCCCTGGACTATGTGATTACCTGGTTGAAGGAAGGCATCCTTGACTCAAAGGCGGCAACGGAGGTGATCGAGGATCTTGGGGTGGATACCTTTGCCTCGGGACCCTTGAAACTGGCTGCTGTGGGCCAGGGTTGGGCCGCGTTACCTGCCGACGGTTGGGGGCAACTCCTGCTCTTCCGAAAGGATCTGTTTGCTGCCAAGGCCTCCGAGGTCTGGCTCGGGATACCGGATACATGGGAGAAAATTCTGGCTGCGGCACAGGCCCTGCATGCTCCTCCTAAAATTTGGGGAATGGGGGTCGGGACCGATCCCACCCAAATCTACACTCAGCAGGTTTTTGAACAATTCGCGCTTTCCAACGGCGCGCGCTTGGTAAACGACTGCACGGGGGAGGTGGACCTGAATACCCCGGAACTTGTCCAGACCCTCAAATTCTATAAAAAACTGGCGGGTTATTCTCCTCCCGGAGATATCTACTGGAGGCAGACCCGTGAAGACTACTTCAGTGGAAGGCAGGCGATGATCGTCTGGTCCCCATTTATCCTGGATGAATTGGCCGGATTGCGGAATTCGGTGCCGGTGACAGCCAAGGGACTGGGGAGGCTCCTTCATCAGGTGACCGGTGTGGTGACGGCCATCAGAGGTCCCCTTGGCACGAAACCCGCACAATGGGGGCAGGTGAGTTATTTCGGTATCACATCCGGTGCTCATTCCAATGTGAAGAAATGGGCCCGATTTCTCCTCAATGAGGGGTATCTGGACTGGTTGGGCATGGCCCCGGAGGGTAAATTTCCGCTCCGGCCCGGATTCGTGGAGGGCTGGAAGCAGTTACAAATAGGTGTCGACCGCAGGGTCAGGATTTCGGAACTCTTCCCGGATGAAGTCGGTGACCGCATCATTGACGGCGTGAATGATTTCGACCGCTGGGGATTTGCCCAAGGGCAGGGAGCCTGCGTGGGACAAATCTATGGC
>CAYNYM010000347.1:0-471 GCA_964401325.1 uncultured Desulfobacteraceae bacterium
GGCAGGGTTTGGGTAAACCAAAATATTTGATAAACCCTCCTGCTCGATACCTGTACTCATAGACCGGAATGATATTCGGATGCTGAAGCCGTCCGACGGTTTTGGCCTCCTGGATCAAACGCTTTTGTCTTTCACCGTTTCCGGACGCTTGAAAATGAAGGGTTTTGATGGCGACTCTTCTTTCGAGTTGGGGATCGGCGGCAAGATAGACGATGCCCTGTGATCCTCTTCCCAATTCCCTGATAATCTTGAAGCGGCCGATGTTATCCGGTGTGCTCATGTGCTGAGAGATCCTCGATTCTCGAACTTGCTGACACAATTGGCAATGGCCTGACCTTGGGGGTCGGGTGTGAAAATACCTTTCATTGAATCTTCCTTAAACAAGGTGGGTCTTGCTCTCCTTGAATGATCCAGCACGTATTGTGCCAAGACCGTGCCTCCGCATGGGATTCCCTTGTCAAACCGATTTTC
>CAYNYM010000347.1:481-4459 GCA_964401325.1 uncultured Desulfobacteraceae bacterium
GTCACGCGCAGATAATGCATCATTTCAACTAAATGCCTTGTCATAAAAGGATTCCCGGGGCCCTGCGTGCGGCGATTGAGCGCCTGAGCCCAAGGGGAGGGATTGCCGGAGATCAATCAGGGACCAGGGGATCTTCGATCAAAACCTGACGGGGTGTCGAAAAGATGACGATTAGGGAGAGCATTTTTTCAAGGACCAACCGGACCGCAAAATCCGCCCCCTAATTTGCCTATCATGCCTTGATGGTGGATCAGGAAAGGGTTTTCCCCGTTGACTGCACGGTTCTCCGGGTCTATATTTTCTTCATGCCCAGTTCTTCCGATCCCATTCAAGACATCCTAGGCCGAGACGGTATTCTGGCCCGATCTCTGAAAGAATTCGAATACCGCCCGTCTCAAATCGAGATGGCCCGTCTCATTCAGGAGGCCGCCGGAAAAAAGGTGCCGGCCATCATTGAGGCGGGCACCGGAACGGGAAAGACCCTCGGCTATCTCGTCCCCCTTTATCTGAGCGGAAAAAAGGCAGTTATTTCAACGGGGACCAAGAACCTTCAGGAACAGATATTCACCAAGGATATCCCCCTCCTTGGGGACGCCACCGGCCGAAAAATTGACGCCATGCTGATGAAGGGAAGAAAAAATTACCTCTGCCTTCACAAATATCATCAGTATTTTTCCCAGGCCTCACTCCTTGCGCCGGACCTGGGGACCGTCAGGCAAAAACTGGAGAAATGGCGAAAACACACCCTGTTTGCAGATCGGGGGGAACTCCCCTGGATGAGGGACGATGACCCGCTGTGGGATGCCCTGTCCTCCACGTCTGACCAATGTCTTGGATCCGAGTGCCCCCACTGGGATGAATGTTATCTGACGGCCCTGCGCCGAAGGGCGGCACAGGCCAGGATTATCATTGTCAACCACCACCTCTTTTTCGCGGACCTGATGGTCAAGAGGAACGGATTCGGGGAAATTATTCCCCGTTTTCAGGTGGTGGTATTCGACGAAGCCCACAAGATCGAGGAGATCGCCACCACCTATTTCGGAAGACGGATCAGCACCCATCAGCTTCTGGAGCTCGTCCGGGATGCGGAAAAGGAAACAAAGGCCTTTACGGCCTCTCAACAACGGGACTTGCGGCAGCACCTCGATCTGGTCAGGACGGGGACGGTCCACCTCCTGGATGCCCTGGGAACCGGCGATGAGAGGGGGCGACTGGATCAGAAGACGCTTCAAAGGGTCGCTTCCGAGCCGGCCCGAATGATCCGTCAGGGCCTGCGTTTTCTCCATGGAAACACGGAAACCAGGTCCTTCAGGAACACCCCCCTTCAGGCCTTCGCCTCCCGGGCGGAGGCCCTCGACACCACCCTGGAAGAGATCCTGTCCCTTCAGGACGCCAACTGGCTGAGGTGGTATGAGAGAAAAAAGAAAGGCGTTACCCTCCACGCCTCCCCTCTCGAAGTGGCAGGGAGCATGGAGGAAGCGCTCTACGAGAACGTGAAGACCCTGGTATTTACCTCCGCCACCTTGTCCACCAACGGAAATTTCGACTATTTCCGGTCCCGCCTGGGTCTTTCCGATCCGGTCATGCAGGGCATCTTTCCTTCCCACTTTGATTTTGAAAAGCAGACCCTGATGTATGTGCCCGGGGACCTGCCACTTCCCAATGAACCCCGGTTCGGGCCTCGAATAGCGGAAAGAATCGCCGAAATCCTGCAGATCTCATCCGGGCGGGCCCTTGTTCTCTTTACCAGCTATCACAATCTGAACCTGGTTCACCGGCTGCTGAAGGGGACGATCCCCTACCGAATCTTCAAACAGGGTGACGCACCAAAATCGGTTATTCTGGAGCGTTTTAGGATGGATACCCACTCGGTTCTGCTTGCCACGGGGTCCTTCTGGCAGGGTGTGGACGTTCCGGGCGAGGCGCTCAGTTGTGTGATTATCGACAAACTCCCCTTTGACTCGCCCGGAGACCCCCTGGTAGCGGCGAGGATAGAGTCCATCAGGGCCGCAGGCGGGAACCCCTTCATGGATTACCAACTTCCTTCGGCCATTATCTCCCTCAAGCAGGGCCTGGGCCGGCTCATAAGAAACAGCTCGGATATCGGGGTCCTCAGCGTCTTGGATGTCAGAATGATCAACAGCCGGTATGGTCATTTTTTCTTCGAGAGCCTGCCCCCCATTCCCCGGGGTCACGAACTGGCCGATATTCAAGCCTTGTTTGAGAGGGTGCCGGAGGGAGCACTGGAACCGGAGCCTGCGATTTCCGGAAAAGATGCGTAATGGTTTACCCTTTGGGGTTGAGTCCGAGCCGGGCCCTGTGGACCCGGATTTTTTGCGACTTGAAATGTGACGCCTGGGTTTTTAAACGCAATAATTTCAAATTTTTATAAGTCATAAATTTCGGGAGCCGAACCCATGCCGCCAAAAACATGGAAACTGATCTCGTCTCGAGAAGAGGCCGCTTATTCCATTTTCAACCTTCGGGTCGATCGGGCCCTTTCCCCCAGGACGAACGCATCGCATGATTTTTACGTGCTGGAGTCTGCGGACTGGGTCAATGTGATTCCCGTGACACCGGAAAAGGAGGTCGTCCTCATCCGGCAATACCGCCATGGGTTGAGGGAAGTGACCCTGGAAATCCCGGGAGGGCTTGTTGAGGACTCGGACTCATCCCTGGAGGCCGCGCGCCGGGAACTGCGCGAAGAGACAGGGTATGAGGCCGCGGAGATGGTCCTTCTGGGGCGTGTCCACCCCAATCCCGCCTTTTTGAATAATCGATGTATGACCTATCTGGCCAGGGATGTCCATCCGGTCGGACGTCAGGAGCTGGATGACAAAGAGGATATCGAGGTCCTGCTCGAACCGCTTGAAAAGATCCCCGACCTTATCCGGGAAGGGCATATTTCCCATTCCCTGATCCTGGCCGCATTCTATCGGTTCTTTATGGAGTATCTCCCCGCAGGGCGCCGGTAGCGTAAAGAACCCGAACCCACTGGACGTGGCCTTGGTGTTTGGTTTTTCCAGGGGAGGGCACCAAATTGACCTGCTAGGGTGAAGAAACAGCTATGTACCCGAAATACCTGGGAATAGCCATTATGAGGCCTTCCCAGTAGGTGCAGATGATCAGCACGACAAGGGAGGCCAGGAGAAAGGGAACGATGGCCCTGGAGAGTTTCTCCAGGCTGGTTCGCGCGATGGAGCAGGCAATAAACAGACAGACCCCCACCGGCGGCGTGGTAAGGCCGATGACGAGATTGAGGACCAGGATCACGCCGAAGTGCAGGGGGTCCACGCCGATTTTCAACATCAGGGGCAGAAGGACGGGGACGAGTATGATCAAGGACGCGGTCAGCTCCATGAAGGTCCCGATAATGAGGAGCAGGATATTCATCAGGAGGAGGATAAGGACCTTGCTTTGGGTCAGGGTCAGGATTGATTCGGTCACGAGCTGAGGGATTTCCTCGCTGGCCAGGAGCCAGGAGAAGATGCTGGCCGCCCCGATGACGAGCATGACCAGGGAGCTTGTCGCCCCGGTTTTGATGATGATCCGGGGCAGGTCTCTGAGATGGATATCCCGATAGATAAACAGGGCGATGAACAGGGCGTAGAAAACCGCAACGCAGGCACTTTCCGTGGGCGTGAACACGCCGGTGAGGATGCCGCCGAGGATGATCATGGGCATCAAAAGGACCAGAAAGGCATCTATGCTTACCTTGACGGCCTCCCGAAAGGACGGGCGGCGGCTCTTGGGATAGCCCCGTTTGTGGGCATAATATCCGACCACTCCCATTTGGAAGAGCCCGAGGAGAACGCCGGGCACAAAGCCTGCAAGAAACAGGGACGCAATGGAGACTTCCCCCAGGACACCATAGAGGATGAAAGGTATGGAAGGCGGGATGACCGGGCCGATGGTCGAAGACGTCGCCGTGACCGCCGCCGAAAAATCACTGTCGTACCCGTCCTTCTTCATGGCCGG
>CAYNYM010000348.1:0-4456 GCA_964401325.1 uncultured Desulfobacteraceae bacterium
AAACCCGTGCATGTCGTCACCCTGGAAGATCCTTTGGAATATGTCCATTCCCAGAAGAGGGCGACGTTCAATCAGCGGGAACTGGGCATCGACTTTGACACCTTTGCCTCAGGCCTGCGGGCCGCCCTTCGGCAGGCGCCGAAGGTGATCCTGGTCGGTGAGATGAGAGACAAAGAGACCGTGGAGATCGGCCTTTCAGCCGCCGAAACCGGGCATCTGGTCCTGAGCACCCTTCACACCGTGGACGCCGGCCAGACGGTTAACCGGATCGAGGGCATGTTTGAACATGAAGAGGAGAAACAAATCAGGATTCGCCTTGCCGATTCGGTGCGCTGGATCGCCTGTCAGAGACTCCTTCCCAAGGTGGGTGGCGGGCGCATCGCTGCCTTCGAAATAATGGGGACAAATCTCAGGGTCAAGGACACCATCCTGAACGGGGAGTCCGAAGGGAAGACATTCTATGAGATCATCGAGCAGAACCAGCCCTTCGGCATGATGACCTTTGATCAGAGTATCGCCGAACTTTACCGTAAAGGTCTGATTACAGAGGAGACCGCCGGGAGCTATGCCTCGAGACGGGCCGTTGTGGGCAGATCGCTTGATGCCATCAAGGCCGCCAGAGGCGAAAAGACAACCGATATCGAAGGGCTGGCCATCGATACGGACTACGGCAAGTAAGACGGCCCGTAAACGTCCTAAAGGGGGGAGAGCATAAAATGGAGGTTATCTGCGGACATTGCAATGTCAGACTGAACCTGCCGGATGAAAAGGTACCGAATGACCAGGTCGTAAAAGTGACCTGCCCCAAATGCAAGAACAAAATAATCATTGATACGCGCCGGGAGGCCTCGCACCCGTCTCCTTTACCGTCGCCGGATCAGGCGGATGGGACGGATGATTTGCGCCTGAAATTGATTGAGTCAAAGGCCTCCGACGAGAAAAACGAGGACCGATACGGTTACGAGGACTATAGTGACGATAAGGATCTGGATTTCTACGAGGAAGGGACCAAACTGGTTCTCGTATTGGAAAACAACCCGGCTCACCGGGAAGAAATAAGGAAGGCGGTGGAATCGCTGGGCTTCAAATATGTCGCCACTCCCGACACGAGAGACGCTACGGGGAAGATGCGATTCCACCATTTTGACCTTATTGTGCTCGCAGACGGATTTGACGGACAGCCACTGGAGAGAAGCCCTATTCTCAATTACCTGAACCGGATGTCCATGTCCGTCCGCCGCCGTATATTCGTGGCCCTTCTCGGGGACCGCTTTAAGACCATGGACAACATGATGTCCTTTGCCCTGAGTGCCAATGTCGTCATCAACAAGAAGGACCTGGGCCGGTTGAGGGCTGTCTTGAAGAAGGCCATATCCGATAATGAAAAATTCTACAAGGTCTTCATTGATGAACTGGCCGAGTCGGGAAGGTCCTAGATTTGGTGGTAATAAATCGGAGTGATACATACAGGTTGCGGCTAAAGCGTTGTGTGGGAACCATCGTGGATATCCACAAGGTGATGGCTTTTCATGAAAACCGAAATGCCCTGGTCAAGTTCTTTAAGCTTAAAGAGGCCATCGGGGGCATGGATATGGACAGGATTTCCGAACAAGATGTCCTGAGAATTGAAGGGGCGACGAACGCCCTTTTGGCCCAATTGAGCTCCGCCTTTCAGGCGGGCGAATACGGCCCGGTTTATCTGGGCGTTTTCCATTGAGCCCGAAGTCGTCCCGGAACCTACCGGGCGCCTTCGGAGTCGACGGCACACTCGAGAATCCTGGCCCCTCGGACGGGAGCAAGGGTCCTCGTCCAGACCTCCCGCACCCTGGCAATGGGGTGCGAATCTCCGAGCGCCCAGATAGAACCACCGCCCCCCGCACCGGTAAACCGTGCACCGCAACCCGCCGATTCGGCCTGATCAATGAGTTCTTGGGTGACTGGTATCAGGGCATCCGGCGTAATATTCCTTCGAATCGCCATCTCTTCCCTTAGATGGGCGGCCGCTCCGGCCCAATCCTCATTCGCTATTGCACGTGCAAGCCTGCCGACGACTCTGTTGGCCTCAATCCACCCGGATCGTGTCTTGCCGCAGAGAAAATCGGTGATCCACATACGGTTGATTCGTGAAGACACATGGCTCTTTCCGCTGTAGCCCACCAGAATATGTTTTGATAAGGCCTTGCGCCCTCGCCCTTTCATCAAGGGCCGTCTTATCAGGGGTGCCGTCCTGTTCCCGAATTGCCACAGCCATTGATTGATTCCCCCGTAAACGGCGGCAGCCTGATCCTGGATGCCGCACTTTCCGGGGCTGACGGCGTCTTCAAGGTGATAGCCGAGGTGCAGGACCTCCCGGCGGGACCTTTCCCTTCCGCCGATCCGCCGATCCACTTTTGACAGGGCCCAGATGAGCGCGACCAAGGCGGTGCTTGAGCCGCCCAAGGCCGATTTTACCGGGGAATCGGATCTGATCCGGATTTCCAGGCCGTGAAAACCAAAGTATGAAACGGCTGCAAAGAAGAGGCCGAAAGCGGTATCGAAGGGGAGAGACCCATGGGCCCGCACCTCCTCCTTGGAAAAACCCTCGGAGGAGACCTTGACCATGCCGTCCTTGAAGGGGAAAAGCTCGACCTTTGTGCGCAGATCCAGGGCGATATTGACGGTAACGGGCCGGACACCCTCCAGAGGAAGGGCCAGGGCCTTGATATCCCACGTGCCGCCCGAATCGATCCGGCAGGGGGCGGAAGCCATTACCGGGTTTTTCTCAAGGATTTTTCTGATGGATTGGGACATGCTATGTTCCTTCCCCGATTGAATCAGGAGACCGTTGTTATGGTGCGCAAAAAGGAAGGGGAATCGGTCCCGGAGGTCCTGAGATGGAAGGGGAGTTCGAATTCAGGACCCCCTCCCATTGCCGGGGTCTTATAAAGGGGGGGACCACTTGTTTGACGATCCGTCATAGGACCAGCAGTCGTTAAGGACCTTTCGCGAGGTAAATTGGGGGTTCTCCGCCCACGTGAGCATCTGCTGATGCGCTTCGCTAAGTTTTTTGAATTTTTCTGCATCGCCGCCCATGTCGGGGTGATGAATTTTGGCCATTCTCTTGTATGCCGTTTTTATCTTGGCAACGTGCCCTTCCGAAAAGAGTTCCTCCATTTTCAGCTTGAGTCGTTCCATGGCCTTTCTTTCATGTTTTGAGAACCTGGGACGTCGCCTCCGGCTGGGTTTTATGGTTGAAGGGGTAACGTCCTTCGTATGGTTTTCGTTTAACAGGAAAAGGGAGGCATAACTCCTGGAATTCCTGTTTTCGATCATATCGTACCAATCCTGACCAGATTTCAGGATGAGCCTTTTCAGATCGTCTGCGGGCTTTTTGTCGGTGCTTCGCCTAAGAATAAACCTGGATATTTTCTTGGACCACACCGGGAGAACATCCAGAATGACAAATCGATCGCAAAAGGAAAAAGCAGCGTACCGTGCGTTGAAGACCTTGAGCAATCCTTTCGACAATGACAGGACCCAGACCATCTGTTGCCGGCATTCATCAGAACAATAACGCCTTCTGCCTTTCTGGATATTGGTGCCACATGCCAGGCATTTCTTGGTTTTATCGTTGTCCGTCCGGGACGGGACGATACTCAGCGTCTTCATCGGTTCAGCCATAAAGGGGACCTCATTGCCCCGGGAGGAAAATTTTGAAAACAGGGCATCCATGCTTCTTGTGGAGCATGGAAATCAGTACTATAGCCTGAAAAGGAGCAACAATCAAGCATTCCAAAGACAATCATCGGCCTCACGGGATGGGGGTGTCCCTCCGTCATGGCGCCCGTGTTTTCAGATCCGCCCTGTGTCCCTGCCAGGCATGAAATGCCGGCTGGGAGGGACCCTTCCCTATCCGTCGCAAGGCCCCCGGCCACCAGGGCCTTCGGCCTGGAGGGAGGAAGGGCCGGTGGCAATCCCGTGATAGGGGATCGGGGTCTCGTTAATCCGATTGACCATTTGGGCTGCATTCTTTATACTCCCCTGTTTAAACGGAGAGGATCGCTTATCATACAGCTGTGGGAAATGGCACGTTGTCTGATCGGTGGTAATCAACAATATGGAGGAGTAAGAAAGGTTTAATACCGTATGATACAAAAGCATATGAAATGGTTTTTGCTGGCCATCGGTTTGCTTTATTGCGCGGGATGCGTGCAGACGGATCCGTACATCGTTTCCAAAAAAAATGCAGAGGCGCTAAAAAAACCACATCAAGAGGCCGTCCCTGAAAGCAGGACGGCACCCGAGCCGGTTGCTTCCCCTCCCATGCCCGAAAACAAGGCAATCCTGCAAGTTAAGGACGCCGAAATTCCGCTGCAAGAGGAACCCCCTGCCGCCGTCATGACACAGGAAACCGTGTCGTTATCGGATCAGGAATTGCTCGATGGCGCCCTTGATTATTGCCATGCCTCGAATGATT
>CAYNYM010000349.1:0-4456 GCA_964401325.1 uncultured Desulfobacteraceae bacterium
GTGGGGTTTGAAATGGCCGAGAGACTGAACCTGAAAGTAGGGAAGAAGATGGTCATCGCCACGAACGACGTCCATGGCGATCTGGTGGAGCAGTTGTGCCGGGTCAAGGGCATATTCAAGACCGGATCGGAAGAAATGGACGCCTACGTGATTCAGATGCCCATTGAATTTGCCCGTCGTCTGTTCAGCATGCCCGAACGAAGCGCCACCCAGATGGGGGTGGTCCTGCGGGACCCCGACAATCAGAAGATGGTGCTTCAAAAGGTGAGGGAGGAGGCCGCAGATATACAGGCGGATATCCTGCCCTGGCAGGAGGTGCTTCCGGATGTGGCCTCCTATATCAAGATGGACAAGGGATCCAACTTCGTCTTTCAGGGGATTCTGATCTTTCTGATCCTCTTCACCATCTTCAATACCATTCTCATGTCCGTTCTCGAACGCAAGCGTGAGTTCGCCATGCTTCTGGCTTTGGGAACTCAACCGGGAAAACTCCGCCTTCAGATATTGATAGAGTCTGTTTTCCTCGGACTCATCGGATGCTGCCTGGGGGTGGTTCTGGGGGGATTGGCCGCCTACCTGGTCAATCGATACGGCATCGACATGAGTTCCTTTATGGGCGAATCCTTCAGCATATCGGGGTTTGCCATGACCACGAAACTTCACACCAAGATGTCGGCAGGGATTATCTTGACGACGGCCGGCATTGTTTTTTTCGCGACCGTATTCCTGAGCCTTATTCCCATGCGGCATACGACGAAGTTTTCGATAGTGGATACGCTGAGGTGAGGGCTCTTGGCCGCAGACGGACGCAGACAAATGGGAAAAAATGACTGGTGATCTCTGATTGATGGGAGAAGGAGCGTAGGGCAATGTTGAATGCCTAATTTTGAATGTTGAATTGGTGGAGACAGAATTTGAAAAGGGCACATGGGTCCTCCGGAAGTGGACAGGCACACGCAGACGGGTACAGAAAAAGGGAGGACAAAGAAATCCTGATCTTTGAATTTTTAATGATGAATGAAAAAGAGGAAGATTAGAACATGACTGAAATCGTCAAAATAACAGGACTCACCAAGGATTACAGTGAAGGAGAGGTCGTTACCCGTGCCCTTCGTGGTGTCGACCTGACCCTGGAGGCTGGCGAATTTACAGCTATGGCCGGACCCTCGGGTTCGGGGAAGAGCACCCTGCTTAATATCATCGGCGGGCTGGACCGTCCGACATCGGGGATTGTGGCCGTGGAAGGGAAAGACTTGGGTAAGCTGTCCGGGACCTCCCTGAGCCGAATGCGAAGGGATCGAATCGGCTTTATCTTCCAGGCCTACAACCTCATTCCGGTTCTGACGGCTATGGAAAATGCGGAATATGTCTTGATGCTTCAGGGAGTCGGGGCCCAGAAGAGAAATGAAAGGGTGAGAGGCATCCTGAAAGAGGTCGGGCTGGAAGGGTTGGAAAATCGATATCCCAGAGAGCTTTCCGGGGGGCAGCAGCAACGGGTGGCCATTGCCCGGGCCATTGCCTCCGAACCGGCACTGATCCTGGCGGACGAACCTACTGCAAACGTGGATTCAAAAACCGCTGCAGGGCTTCTTGATCTCATGGGAGGTTTGAATGAGGAAAAAGGTGTCACCTTCCTCTTTTCCACCCACGACCATGCCGTTATGAAGCAGGCAAGACGTCTCCTGATTCTAAAGGACGGGCAGATAGAGCATGATGGGGGCATGGTGGAGGATATCGAGGCGGCATAAAAGAGAAGAGACTGCCATGACCAAGAACCTGCATCTTTTCAAACGTACCCTTTTACCGGGATTTGCGGTCCTGCTCTTCCTGTTCTTCCGTGCGTCGTCAACGCCGGCCATCACGGGGGACAGCGAGGGTGCCTTCGGTATTGACGGCAGTTTGCGGACCATCGGCGCCCTGTTTTTGAATTATGATTTCCCCGCATTTTATGGAGACGAAAAGACCGACGAATACTTCCAGGCCATCCTTCGCATCACGGGGGCCGGGCGGCCCCGGGAGGACCTCTCCTATGAAGTCCATCTGGTCCAGGACCTGACCTATCTCTCCGGATCCGGCCAAGGGCAGGGAAGGGGGGGGATCGATCTCGCAGGGGAAAAACTGCACTACCGCGCCCTGGATGAGTCCTCGGAATGGTGGACTCAGGACGAGGCGCGGGCCCTGCTATGGCTGGACCGGTTCAATGTCAAGATGGCCCTGGACCCTATGGATCTGACCATAGGACGGCAGGCCGTGACCTTTGGAAAGGCCCATTTCTGGAACCCTCTCGATGTCTACCTTCCCCTTGATCCCAATCAGTTTGACAGGGACTATAAGCCCGGTGTGGATGCCCTGAGGGTGGACATCCCCTTGGGGGATTTTTCAGGGTTTACACTCATCGGAGTACTCGGCCGGGAAATGGATGCCTTCGGCAACTATGAGAACAGCCACCGGACCCTTGACGCGAGCTGGTATGGCTCGTCCGTGCTCGGGCGTTTTTTCACGAATACCAACGGCTGGGACCTGGCCCTTCAGGTGGGAAAGATTTACGGCGGGTACCAACTCGGAGGGGGCATGGTCGGTGAGATCAAAGGGGTGGAGGTACGGGCCGAGGCCGCCTGTTTCCTGGCCCGTGAAAGCCCCGGCCTTGATCCGCCGTTTGGGGGGGACCTCTTGGAAGATCATGTCATGGCCGTCATCGGCCTGGGAAGGCGATTCGAGAGCAGTCTGATCCTGGAAATGGAGTACCTCTATAACGGTGGAGGAGAATCGGGCGACCTCGATACGGCCGCCGTGCGTCTGGGGCGCGGGGCTATCCGGCATCTTGGACGCCGTCTTTCGGGTTTCCTGGCAGCCTATGAATTTAGCCCCCTTGTCGTCGGGCAGCTCACGGCGCTTTATTCTCTTTCAGACGCGTCCCTGGTGGTGCAGCCGAGCATGGTGTTTTCCGTGTCGAATAATTCGGAACTGGTTGCCGGTGCCGATCTGAACTTCGGAAAACGGCCGGAAACGACCCGGACAGGGCTGACAAAAATCCGGAGTGAATTCGGGTCCTACCCCCACTTCTTGTTTGCCGAGTTCAAGGTTTATTTTTAAAAGCTGTGGACTGATGCAGGACTGAAGGCGATGGAAATGCTGTCCCCTTCCTGAATTCCCATCTTGTAAAGACCCTTTTTGGTGACCAGGGATTTGAATACCAGGCCCCCGACGCCCACGTGGACCTCATAGGTAAACCCCTGGTCGATAATGCTCCTGACCCGGCCTTCGAACGTGTTTTGACCGTTGGATCCAAGGGCCCTGGGCCCGATACGGATATCCTCGGGACGGATGGCGATATGTCCTTTGCTGGAATCCAATTTCCGTTCGAGTATGATCTCGAGGCCCTCAAACCGGACCCTGTTATCCGTGAATTGCCCCTCGAAGATATTTTTCATGCCCACGAAATCCGCCGTAAAGGCGGATCGAGGTCTCAGGAAGATGTCATCGATGGATCCGCTCTGCTCTATCCTGCCGTTATTGATGACGGCGGCGCGGTCGGCCAGGGCCAGGGCCTCCGCGAAGTCGTGGGTCACCATCATGAAGGTGGTGTTGGAAGTTCTCTGGAGGCCTTTGAGGGTATTTCGGATCTCTTCCCTGAATACCGGGTCCAGGGCGGACAGGGGTTCATCCAGGAGAATAACCTGGGGGGATACGATGAGGGCTCGGGCCAGGGCGACTCGCTGCTTTTCCCCGCCGCTCAGGTTCAGGGGCAGGCGTTCGAGGATCTGCCCGATATCCAGCGTCTCCACGAGGCGACGCAGGTGCCTTTGGCCCTGTTTCTTGTCGACGGGGTGGTATCGCAGACCGTAGCGGATGTTGTCTTGGACCGTGAGATGGGGAAACAGGGCATGGTCCTGATAAACGAGGCTTACCCCCCTCTTTTCAGGGGGCAATGGGGTCACTTCCCGGCCGCCGATAAAGATTTTTCCGTGCCTTACGGGTGCCAGCCCTGAAATACCCTCCAGCAGGACCGTTTTCCCGGAACCGGTGGGCCCCATGAGGATAAAGAATTCGTTCTCCTTGACGTGCAGGGAGATATCACGAAGGCTGAAACCCGGAAGATTGATATGAAGGTTTTCAATGCGAATCATGGTTGGCATTGAGTTTGTCGGAAAGAAACTCATTCGAGTAATAAAAACAATCATACCCATTAGTCAAGCGTTCAAGGATTTTCAGTTGTGGGTCTTCAGGTGAAAGTATAAACAGCGGTTGAATTTCTGCATAGTCAGGTTTTACGGCTTCAAATCGCCACATGAATAGCCTGAAGATTTCAGGTCGCTTCCAGACAGGGATAAGCATCAAAATTTTCATATCTCTAAAACTCCTCGCGTTTCATATACTGATTTTTGATTACGTTGCATTTCGTAGGTTAGTTTTTCGCCAATAGCCATAATCAACGCCACAACTCCGTCAACTTTAT
>CAYNYM010000350.1:0-4437 GCA_964401325.1 uncultured Desulfobacteraceae bacterium
CCGGGCCTTTGCGGAAAAATGCATTCAGGGGATATCGCCAAACGAGGACAGGTGCGCCTCCTATCTTGAGCAAAGCCTGGCCCTTGTCACGGCCCTGGTCCCGGCCCTCGGATACGACAAGGCCGCGGCCCTGGCCAAGGAGGCCCTTAATTCCGGAAAGACGGTCAGGAAGGCGGCCCTGGAAAGCGGAGTTCTTCCCGAAGACGAAATAAACCGCATTTTCGACCGCGCCATCGAGGGAGTTTAAAGCTGAGTGATGGAAGAAGAAACAAAAAAGATATCTCGCGCGCAGACGCAGGGAAGCAGAGTAAAAACCTTTAAGTGATAAGGTTTTTGTCTGTTGACTCAGTGGTTCGAGCGAACGGAGGGAACCTTGCAAAGCGGGACAGGCTGGAAGTGAGATTTTTTCTTTATTTCTTCGTGCTCTTCGTGTTCATCATGGTGAAATAGAGCAAAACAAATCTTCTATTTTCAGGCCTTGCGCCGAATAGGGAGGAAGCACATGTCGGCACTGGAAATCAAGAAGAGTATTTATTGGGTGGGTGTCGTAAACTGGAGTCTCAGGGATTTTCACGGGTACTCCTTGGCCAGGAAAGGGACCACTTACAGTGACTTTCTCGTCAAAGACGAAAAAACGACCCTGATTGACACAGTAGATAATCGCTACTTCGAAAGTTTTTTGCATAACATCGAGAGTGTCTCGGAGGTGGTGGGGTCCTTAAAAGTAAAGAATACCCCTACTGAGGCGGCTTTGCTTCAATGTATCGAGCTCGGGAAATCGGTAGGACAGGCCGTCCAAGGGCACTTGGGGGTGTCCGGGTGAATCGGCCTCATAAACGACCCATTACCTGAATCCTGCAAAATCCAGGTCTCACATGGCCCTCATCTGCCGGACAGCCTGTTCGAGTGCGGAGGCGGGGCCTGATTTTCTAACATCAAACAAGTATCCGCCAGGGAGGGCCGGGGAGCCCTGATCTCGCCCACAGTTGATCAGCTTTCAGTGTAGACCGATGATGCAGCCTCTATGGCCCCGGACTTCAGGTTGATGCCCAGAGCTTTAAGGGAACTTTCCAGAGCCGATAAGAAAAGATAGATATTTCGTTTGCATGAAGACTGCCCCATGAGACCGATCCGCCAGACCTTCCCCGCCAGTGGCCCTAAACCTCCTCCTATCTCAATCCCGAACTCCTTCAGAAGCTTGCTTCTGACCTTCGCGTCTTCGGCTCCCTCCGGGATGCGAACGGTATTGAGCATGGGCAATCTTTCCCCTTCCGGGACCAGCATGGAAAGCCCCATGGCCTCAAGACCTGCCACCAGGGCCCGATGGTTCAATAGATGCCGTTGAAAACGAGCCTCCAGACCCTCCTCTGCTATGATTCGCAGCGATTCGCGCAGGGCATAAATCATATTGATGGGTGCCGTATGGTGGTACTTTCTCTCGGCGCCCCAATAGCTCTTCACCATGCTCAGGTCCAAATACCAGCTCACCACGGGGGTCTTGCGCTTTTCCAGCGCTTCCACGGCCTTCATGCCGAAGGAAACAGGGGATAGCCCGGGCGGGCAGGAAATGCACTTTTGTGTGCCACTGTAGGCGGCATCTATCCCTATTTTGTCCAGGGCCACCTCCATGCCCCCCAGGGAGGTCACCATGTCGACCAGAAACAATGCCCCACTTTCTCTTGCAATGCCTGCCAGGTCTTCGAGAGGTTGACGCACGCCTGTGGAGGTCTCGGCGTGGACAACGGCAATAATCTTCGGACTACGTCCCTTCACGGCCTCTCGAACAGCTTCCGGGTCAACGGCCCTTCCCCATTGGGCATCCACCTGGACGAGGCGACCGCCCAGGCGGTTTACGATGTCCGTCATCCGGACCCCGAAAACCCCGTTGACACACACCACCACCTCATCCCCCGGTTCGATGAGATTTACAAAACAGGTTTCCATTCCGGCGCTTCCCGTTCCCGACACGGGAAGCGTCAGGGCATTCTCAGTCTGGAATAGATACCTGAGCAATGTTTGGGTTTGATCCATGACGGTCAAAAAATAGGGATCCAGGTGCCCGATACACGGCGCTGACATGGCCTGCAGAACCCGGGGGGGCACATCGCTTGGTCCCGGCCCCATAAGGACCCGCACGCCGGGATCGATGTCTGCATAGTCACTCTTGCTCATGCGCATTGTTACTTTCTCCTTTAATCTATTAGGGTCATGGCCATGATCAAGGCATGGGTATCCTTTGCCCTATGGTTACCGAGCCTTATTCAATGATTCCTAGAGAAATTTATTTCTGTCTTCAAAAAATTTTTTGTAGATCCGGAAGTGCTCCGTGTCCTCGTAAGCTATCTTTGCCAAGGCATCGCCGTTGAAACTATAGATCTCGGCCCCGGGGGTGGCCATGAGGATGGGAGAGTGGGTGGCAATGATGAACTGGGCGTGCCCCGCCTCGCTCATCTCCTTGAGGACCTCGATCAGTTCCAACTGACTCTTGGGCGAGAGGGCCGTCTCCGGTTCGTCCACGATGTAAAGGCCCTTGATCCGGTAACGCGACTTGAAGTAGGACATCAGGGACTGGCCGTGGGATTGGGTCATCAGGGATTTCCCGCCGAAGTAATCGAGGATTTCCGGACCGGCGGCCGCCCACTCGTCCAAATATTGGGCAAAGTACCGAAAAACCTCGGAAGAAAAAAAGGCCCCGGGGACCCTGCCGTCAGCCCACTGCACATCGATGTATCGGTAAAGCTCCTCTTCGTAGGGGTTGTTCTCAAACCTGGATCGATCCGTGTCACGCCATATATGGATCCCGCACTTATGGACAAGACCCTTGAGCAGCGTAGATTTCCCCGTGCCGTTTTCCCCCACGAAAAATGTCAGCGGGGATGAAAATACTAGCTCGCTGGTCTTGTGGAACAGGGCCTGATTAAAAGGATAGACCCGATTGTTCGGGAATCTTTCCGGATGAAACGTAACCCTCGTCACATGCATGGGCATCTCTCCCATTTTTTGATAATGATATACTATTTGATATCATTTTGACAACATGATACCAATCTTCTATTTCCATCTTTTGTAACTGTCTGGCTTTTTGAAGAGCATTGCGCTATGGATAGGGCATGTCAATCTCTTTTAAAAAAGGGGAAATTCATGCAATCGCTTCAATCTTGGACAACTCTATGGGAGGAAGAATATGACACTGATGGAATTTACCATGATCCCTCTGGATAAAGGATCAAGTTTCAGTCCCTATGTGGCCCGGATCCTCACCGTGGTGGATGGGAGCAAACTTTCCTACCGATTAAATCCCATGGGGACCGTTGTCGAAGGGGAGTGGGAGGATCTTCTTGCCCTGCTCACCAGGTGCTTGCGGGCCCTTGAAGAGGATTCGGAAAGGATCAGCCTGAGCGTCAAGTTCGACCACCGCAAGGGAATCAAAGGAGCCCTGGACAAAAAAATAAAGAGCGTTGAAGACAAGGCGGGCCGTACCTTCAAGACCTGATATCAGGGACGCACCCTTGAGTTGCAACGACAGGGTTCATTTTGCCCTGAACAATAGAAAGCGACATGATTCCCATGATTACTCAGATATACGAAATCCAGACGCCTGAAGAAGCAGAAAAGTGTATTGCGATCGGGGTAGACCGCATCGGCAGTGTTCTGCTCTCCGAAGACTCTTGGCGCCAGTCGGCCATCAGGGACATCATCAGGCTCTCTGACGGCGCAGGGACCCAGAACAGCCTGATCCCCCTCTTTGAGGGGGACAACCTATACAGGGCCCTGGACTTTTATAGGCCCCACTTCGTCCATTTGTGCGAAAACCTCACGGACCGGCTGGGCAGGGAAAACAAGCTCGAAGGGTTTCTGCAGGCTCAGAGCGATTTGAAAGACAGGTTCCCCGAGATCGGTATCGTTCGATCCATCCCCATCCCCCTGAAGGGGGTTTCTCTTGATTTTCCCTTTCTTAAGATTGCTTGCGCTTTCGAGCCCTTAAGCGATTGTTTCCTGATCGATACCTGGGTCGGAGAAGAACCCGTGGAGGGATTTGTGGGGATTACCGGCAGGCCCTGTGACTGGGAAAGATCCCGTGAATTGGTTCTGCAAAGTGAAATCCCGATCATTCTCGCAGGAGGTCTTTCCCCGGAAAACGTCTGTGAGGCCCTCCTGAAGGTCCTGCCCGCGGGTGCGGACAGTTGCACTCAAACCAACGCTACGGACGACAACGGTCGTACCATACGATTTAAAAAGGATTTCAGGAAGGTCTCTCGTTTCGTCGATGAAACCAGAAGGGCGGAAAAAGCGATTCCCCTTAAACGAGAGGCCCTGACCGAAAAACTCGCGACACTTCGAGAGGAACTCAGGGAACGCGAAGCCGCCCTGCCCGCTCATTCCATAAGACCCCACCAACTCCTGGCCATCGAGGATCTGGAAGACGACATTTCCTCG
>CAYNYM010000351.1:0-4432 GCA_964401325.1 uncultured Desulfobacteraceae bacterium
CGGACACCGGAGGCTACGTCAAAGTGGGAGGTGACCATGAAAAAGATCAACAACAGAAAGACGATATCGATTAACGGGGCAATGCCGAGTGTTATTTCTTCTTCTTTTCCTTTCCTGAATTTCATATTCTTCTACACCGTCATGCCGCATCCTGTCGGGGGCGCGGATGGTAGCGGCCCTAGCCCTTAAGATTGTATTTTTCCATGATTTCGACAAGCCTTATGGAATTTTCTTCCATCTCAAAAATGAGGGAATCCGCCTTATCCTTAAGAATGCGGTAGCAAACCAGGGTCGGTATCGCCACGCATAGCCCGGATGCCGTTGTGATGAGGGCCTCGGCAATTCCCCCGGCCAGGGGGGCGGGATTCCCCACACCCTGGACGGAAATCACATTAAAGGTCTTGATCATGCCTGAAACGGTACCAAGAAGCCCCAGCAGGGGAGAAAGATTTGCGATGGTGGAAAGGATGCCGACATGTTTGCCCAAGATGACCGCTTCCCTGGATCCCCTGTCTTCGATCGCTTCCTTGACCAGCCACATTCCCCGGCCGGTATTTTTTAAGCCCGAAAAGAAAATCTTGGCGATTGATGACGTGTCTCCCTCACAGAGAAAAATGGCGTCCGATATCTTTTGTTTTTTTAGCAATTCTTCGACATTGTGGACAAAGTCTTTGGGAATGATATGGCATCGTCTAAGGATCCACAACCTTTCAAGGAACACGGCGAGGGCAATGATGGAACATAAAATAATGGGGTATATGAATACCCCTCCTTTGAATATGAGTTCAATCACCTCCGCCTCTCCAATCGGTCCCTTTAGGTGTAAAATGAATCTTATGTATTGCCCTGTTATGCGGTCAATATCAGTGATTATACGATTTCATAACATAATCAATAAAAATTGGGGAAAGTCAAGAATGATTACCGATCCTTGTTTTTTATTTTTCCACTTATCCGTTATCGTCCGATTTGGCATGCTTGGCCAGAAAGTCCGTGTTATATCCGGCCCTTTTGTAATTGTCGAGGGCCCTGTATTTGAGGCTTTTGTCCTTTGTCTTCTCTGAATGCGTATCGGCAAGCTCCGCGGCGTGACTCCACATGCCGGAGTTTTCGTAGGCCTTGATGTCTTTTTCAACCCGCATGTCCTCGGCCGACCTCTCGGTCACTGCAGCGCGGCACCAGGATATGATTTTTCGGAGCTCAGCCCCGCAATGGGGACAGACCGCCAAGGGGGTCTCATGTAATTTTTGAAATATTTCGAAGGGTTGCCTGCATTGATGGCAAGAGACCTCGGAGTTGACGGCCTGATATTCATAAATAGGCATGGGGCGTACATCCTTATTACTATCTGCGGAATCAGTGAGGTTCGAATTTCATTCCCGGATTGGCGTCAGCTTATCCTGGAGAACATAATTTATCGTAAAAGATTCATTTGTAAAGGGATAAGTGGGGTTTTGCCCGGTTGCCGCAATTGAAAGGGGCGGAAATAGTCTTCCGAACTCTGCTTTTGCATTGACTCAACCCGCCTGCAATATTATTATTTTCCTATGAGGTATGAGTGACATGGACGAGGAAGAATATCAGAGAAAATACGCTGATTTGAGAATTCTTAAGAGTATCCAGGAATATCTCAAATCGGAAGAAAATGCGCCCTCGGCGATATATCCAATCAAGGTTCCGGATGATTTGGTTTGTCAGGTCTTAAGACTTAAAGGGCCTGAAAAAGTTGATGAATTGATCCATAAGATATTCAGGGCGGGCCTGAGCAAGTGGAGTGAAAAGCTGTACTCCGAGGCATTTGGGTCCCAGGAGTGCCTTGAAAATTTTATCGAGACGGTCAAAAAACGGACAAAAGAATAATCACGGTACCGGGCTGTTGGCTGTCCCTCGTGCCGAGTAAAAGCAGCAGGCCCCTCATTTCTTCCTTCCAATATCTTTCAATTCATGCGAATGATTCTAAAGTATCGACGGCAGGGCAGGCCAAGCATCCGATATTCTTTTTGAAACGTTCGTGGGACTGAGAAAAATCAACCTGATGCAAATATCGCAAACACGTGGTTTCCTGTGGCTGCGGGAAAGGGCCCTTTGTTTGGCATGCTTCCTGCAAATTTTATCTGCAACCTCCGGAACGGCATGGCAGCGGTGACGGTAGAAGGGACCCGCATCATTTAAGAGTGAAAGTACCGTTCGAATCTTGATCGGATGTTGACAGTACCCGGATTCCTTTTGTATTATGCCCTATTTTACTTGAAATCGGGAAAATCATTGTTACTTTTTGACTTGGTATTCCCCGGAACCTGTCAACCCTCGTGAAATGATTGAAATTTTAACCATGGCGAGGACTAAATCGAACTTAATAGACGTGTGCGGGTGTATAGATGAAGGCTAATATAGAAGACATCACAGGTGTAAAAAAGAAACTCATTGTTGAGATTGACTCTGAAGAAGTAGGTCAAAGGGTAAATGATGCCTACAGGTCACTTTCAAAACGGGCCAAGATCCCCGGGTTCAGGTCCGGCAAGATCCCTAGAAGCATTCTCAAGAGCTATTACGGGGAACAGTTGCTCGAAGACCTTGCACGGGATCTGGTGACTGAAACGCTGCCCAGCGCCGTGGAGGAGACCAAGACCTATCCGATCAGTGTGCCGGCTATTGAAAAAGAGGCACTGAAAACAGGTTGTGATTTTAAATATACCGCGGTCATCGAGGTAAAACCCCAGTTTGAGTTGAAGGATTACACGGGGCTCGAAATCGAGAAAGAGATTTTCGAGGTCACTGACGAGGAAGTGGAACAGCAACTTGAAGAGATCAGGAAGGGCAACGGCAGTCTCAATTCGGTCGAAGTGGAACGTGGGCTTCAGGAAAATGACTACGCGGTTATCGACTATGAAGGTTTCGAGGAAGGAAAGCCCCTCGATGATATCAAAGCCGACAACTTCATGATAAATATCGGGAGCAATAATTTTCATCCGGACTTTGAAAAGGCCTTGCTGGGGCTGAAAAAAGAGGATACCGCGGATATCAGGGTGACCTTCGAAGAACAATATTTTCATCAGAAACTTGCGGGAAAGACCGTGGATTTCAAGGTCAAGCTCAATGATATCAAATCGCTGGAACTCCCTGAGTTGTCCGATGAATTCGTGAAAAACCTTGGGGCCGATATCGAAGGCCTGGATGGACTGCGAAAAAGGATAAAGGAGGAGCTGACGACCCGGGAACAAAAAAGGGTCGATCAGGAATTGAACGCAAGATTGCTCCGAAAAATTGGTGAACAGGTGGAGTTCGAACTCCCGGAGAGTTTTGTGGAAGCGGAACTCAAGCAGGCGGTAGAATCCGTGAAACAGAATCTTATGCGTTCGGGTTCGAGCCTGGAGAAGGCCGGCATCAGTGAGGAGAGGATCCGAGAGGATTTCAGGTCTGCATCGGAGAACCGGGTCAAGAATATGCTTATCCTTGGCGAAATAGCCAATCAGAACGATATCAACGTCAGTGAAGAGGAACTTGATCAGGGATTTCAGGAGTTGGCCTTGAGCATGGGCCAGGATGCGAAAATGGTCCGAAGTTACTATGAGGCAACCCAGGCCGAGGAATCTTTCAGGGAGAAGCTCCTTGAGGAAAAGACCTTGAATTACCTGCTTGATGGTGCTAAGATCGTTGAGGTAGAAAGAGAAAAAATAACACCAAGCGAGTCCGATCAGGCTTCATCAAAGGAGGCGTAACCCCTCCTTTGTGGAATGTAATATTGTGTGTTCGGTCAGAAAAAAGTTTAGTACACAGTACGTTTAAACCCAGTAAAGAGAGATTGAATTGATATGCTAATACCTATCGTCGTTGAGCAATCGAGCCGTGGTGAGCGGGCCTATGACATCTATTCGAGGCTTTTAAAAGACAGAATTATTTTCATGGGAGAGCAGGTTCATGACAGTATGGCCAATACGGTTATTGCCCAGATGCTCTTCCTTGAATCCGAGGATCCCGACAAAGACATTAACCTCTATATCAATTCCCCCGGGGGCTCAGTGACGGCCGGGCTGGCCATCTACGACACCATGCAATACATAAAACCCAATGTAGCGACGATCTGCATGGGTCAGGCATCCAGCATGGGGGCTTTGCTGCTGGTCGCAGGGGCCAAGGGAAAGCGCTATGCATTGCCGAATTCACGGATCCTGATTCATCAGCCCCTTGGCGGTGCGCAGGGGCAGGCAACGGATATCGATATCCAGGCAAGAGAGATACTCAAGATCAAATCTATCATACACAACATATTGGCCAAGCACACGGGTCAGTCACTGGAAAAAATTGCTCAGGATACAGAACGTGATTTTTTTATGGACAGCGATGAGGCCATGAAATACGGGCTCATCGACAAGGTCATCACTGAACGGGAAGTTCAGGAATATAATAAGTAGGAGAATGGTTTTATGCCGAG
>CAYNYM010000352.1:0-4418 GCA_964401325.1 uncultured Desulfobacteraceae bacterium
TTGCCTGGGCCGTTATCCCCAGGATATAGGCAATAATCCCCATCCCGGAAAAAATGATAAAAATGGTGAAGACCCTTCCCGCCCCTGAAACGTCTCGGACCTCCCGGAAGCCCACGGTTGTGATGGTGATGACGGTCATGTAAAGAGAGTCGAAAAATTCCCACTTTTCCAGGAACATGTATCCAAAGGTACCGATGAAAAGGATCACGGCAAGAATGAAAAAGCCCCTGGCGATCTTTTTCATACCTATGTTGGACAGTGTCTCATCAAATTTAATCATGCGGTTCCTGTCGGGGTGACAAGGGGGCCGGAGCCCTTTTCCTGCGTCTTTATCGGAGGGATTAGGGGAAGACCTACTTTCCGGGGGCAGAACTCACCGCCTCTACGGTAAACTCACTCAAATTTTCAGGCAATCCATCGAAAACAATCATGATAGGGATCGAACCACCCGGTTGGACATCAACGTTCATGTTATCTTTACCGGACTTGTTTTTCAGGGCCTCATCTATCTGCCCCATGGACAGGTCCTGGAGTTCGCTTTCCGTAAAGGAATTGCCTGCATAGGACGCTTTTCTTTCAACCACCTTGCCCTGATCGTCCAGCAGGGCACCCTTAATAAAGATGTAACTTCGCGTGCGAGGATAATTGTTGGTGATCATCCCTTTGATGATAAAGAGTTTCCCGCCCGTTTTTGATTCCACGAAGGATCCGCTGACCGCCTTGAAATTGAGTCTGCTGACCCCAAGGTCCGTAATCTCCTGTTTGGTGCCGGGATTCAGGAAATGGAGGGACTCGGGGATCAGACTGGGCTTAAAAAAAAAGACCGCAACACCGGCCGCGATAAGGATGAGTAGAATCAATAGAAAAATGAAAAGCCGCCCTGATCGGCGTGGTTTTTCCTGAGCGGAAGGAAGTTTGACCGTCTTCTCCCCGCTTTCCGTATCCGTCACCCCCGCCAAATCCGGGCCTTGCTCTGTGATTTCATCTCCTATCCCGCCCAGGGCATCCATTCCACTGGAAGATTCAGAGGATATCACATCGCCCTCATCACGGAGATAATCGAGAGGGGCCTCCGGAACGGATTCCTTTTCCATCACAGCCTCAAAGGCCGTATCGAAATCGGTCTCCTCCCGGTCATCGAGTGCGGGAGGGGAATCCAGAGCCACTGTTTCCTGCAATTCCTCATCGACATCGTCATAGGACGCCGCTGCATCCACTGACGAAACGGTCTCTGGATAGACCGTAAAAACGTGACGACATAGCGAGCATCGAACCTTTGACCCTTCGTCCCGCAGCAGGCTCTCGTCAAGCTGAAACGTCGACTTACATTTTTCGCAAGCAATGATCATTCGCCGTCCTCCTCTTCAAGATGAGAAACCACCGTCACCTCAAGGCATAAATATCCGGCAGATACCTGTACTGTTCATCGTGGTCAAGTCCGTATCCTATCAGGAACCCCTCCTGGATCTGAAATCCCCGGTAATCAACTTTGATATCCTCTTCGCGCCGCTCCAACTTGTCAATCAAGGTACAGATTCGAATAGAATTCGGCCCCTTCTCCCCAAGGCATTTGATAATTTTCTTCAGGGTGATTCCGGTATCCACGATATCTTCGACGACAATGACGTCCTTTCCTTTCAGGGAGCTCTCCACATCTTTTGTCAAAGTGACCGAACCGCTCGATTTCATTTCGGAACCATAACTCTTGGCCCTAATAAACTCGATACGGGACGGAATACTCATTGCCCTGACAATATCGGAGAAAAAAAAGACCGCACCATTCAAAACTCCTATCAGAACAGGCTCTTTTCCGGCATACTCAGAGGATATTTCACGGGCAAGGTCTCTCACCCTTGCCATAATCGTTTCGCGTGTAAACAACAGTTCTCTTTCCAACTTTAATGACCCTTGCCAAAGGCTGAACGGCCTGTTGGCCCGTTGTAGAGAGGCAAACAGGCACCTTTCTTATTTTAGAGCGTAAGATATTGAATTTCTAACGGTAAGTCAATACTATAAATCCAGCGGGCACTGTTAGCCCCAGCGCGCTGAGCTCCTCATGAAAATTTTGACAGGCATTATTCATCAGCCAGGAAGGGCAGCATCTGCTGTTTTCGATAGACGAGTGCAGAACACGAGGCGATCAGGTTATTTGCCGAGTCGGTCACCTCGATCTTATAGGTGGCCGTTTTACGGGAGCGATGTATTTCACGGGATTCGGCCCGAAGAAGGCTGTCTTGTGCCGGGGCATGGTGGTAGGTGACGTTCATATTGAGCGCCACGGCCACCGTCCCGTGGGAATTGGACGATATTTCGAAGGCCTCGTCGATCAGGGAAAAAATGGCCCCGCCATGTGTCATGTCGAGTATATTGCGTTTATCCTCCGTGGACTCCATCTCCACAACGGCATGACCCGCCTCGACCGTCACCAGACTTATACCCAGTTTGCGCGCAAAGGGCTCGTCTTCCACCTTTTGCCTTAGAATATCTTTCACTTTCTGACTCATTTTCATAAAGATCCCGACGTTTCACAGCCCGGCACGAGAAGGGGTGGGAAAAACACCGCAAAGCGGCTTCCACCCGAGCTGTAGCAGTCCTTCGTTTCCTTGCAGAATGCGCATTCGACTATTTTTCCGGGACAGATATCACCTTCCTTGGGGATAAAATGACATCTTTTCGAGTTCAAGTCCAGGTGGAAGTCATATCGCTCCGCAAAAATCTTCATTCGGAGAAGATCCGCCCCTTTGCCCCCTGCATTGAAATCAAAGGGTCTTTTTGAAGAATAATCCATGGTTTCCTGGGTGGAGAAGAAGCCTTCAAAGATGCGTCGCTGGTCTTCTTCAGTGATACCGACGCCGTAATCATCGACCACGAATTCAGCCCCCTCCCCACGCTTTTGAACAAGAACTTCTATTTTTCCCCCATTCGGGGTCGCTTCCACGGCGTTCTTGATCAGGCCGTCAACCACCTTCGCTAGGACGTCCTCCGGAACGCATATCTCCGGGACATTCTCCGTCCTGATGATCAGTTCGATCTCCCGATGAGAAAACCGGGGCTTCAATGATGCCAGTCTCTCCTCCACGAAATCCTTCAGGGAGACCTCTGAAACGTGACTCTCTTTGGAACCGAAGATCTCCTCAATCCGTTTCCGCACTTTCTCAACAATGGCCCCTTCGCCCACTTCCTCTGCCACGAGGGCCTCCAGTTCGTCTTCGCATTGCTGCAGGAGCAGAGAGAGCAGGTCATAGGTCTTGTAGTGCTTTTCCTGCATGATATCCTCAACCTGGTACTGGATCTCAAGAATGCGGTCAAGGTTTCTGCGCGCCCGCTCAATGGTGGGCACCCATTTCTCTTCGGGCATCTCCTCCATCCTCTTTCGAAGGATATTCAACGAAGCCATGAGGATTGAGACAGGCGTCTTCAATTCATGGGACAGATGATTGATCACCTTGTCCTTTGCCCGGTTCAGGCCGATCACCTCCCTGTAGGCCTCGGTGATCTGTTTGGAATATCTGGCATTCTCGATGGAAAGTGCCACTGTGCCGGCAATCATGTTCAAGAGTTCGACATCCTTTTGGTCAAAAGCGCCCTCCTTCTTGTTGATGGCGCAAAGGACACCACTCACCCGGTCGCTGCTCCTCAGGGGGACATCCAGCATGTCCCGGGCATGGATTCCAAGCTTTTTGTCCACGACGGCATTGAAATACGGGTCCCTGGACGTATCGGGTACAATGATGGGTTGTCCGGTCTGGATCACCCTCCCGGACACCCCCGTGTCCACGGGATAGCGAATCTCTTTTGCCCTTTTCTGAGTGGCCTTGTTGTCATAGGCCCCTGCCTCGAAGAAAAGCTCTTTTTTCTCCTCGTCCAAGAGAATGACCATGGCGCCGTCCACATTCAGGAGGCGCTTGATTTCGCCGGAAATGTAGTTGAGAAGATCCTCCAATTCAGGATATTCGGGAAGGGCCATACTGATACGAATAAGGGCCTCGCTGCTCTCGGCGATCCTTTTTTCCTGAGTGATATCACGCAGGAGCACCAGCTCGCCGGTCGGTCCGACTTCATCCTCGGACACAAGGGTTCCTTTGATCGTGACATCCAGCATCCGCCCATCCTTTGTCAGGCGCTTGGTTTCATAATGGCCAAGGATACTGTTTTCAAAGAGCTTTCTGATTTTCTCGCGTGTTTCCTCTCTGAGGTGGCGAGGGACATAGGGAATCGATTTTCCCTTCAATTCCTCCAGGGACCAGCCAAAAGTGTCCGTAAAGGCAGGGTTCAAATAGGTCACCTTTCCGTCCAGGGTAAAGACCACCATGGGGTAAGGCACAAACTCGAGGAGGGTTCGATATCTTTTCTCCGCTGCGCGACTTGCTTCATATTGACACTGATAACGCCATTCGGACTCTCTCAAGGCCTCCTGG
>CAYNYM010000353.1:0-4398 GCA_964401325.1 uncultured Desulfobacteraceae bacterium
GCTCCCCCAAGGCAATTGAACAAAGAGACAAAACCGCCGACCCCAAAGCCCCGGCCGAAAATCCAAAAACCCGAAAAGAAAAGGGTGATGCCCCGAACGACACCCGGGGAGCGTCCTCCTGCATCACCTCTACCGAGGCCTGCCGTTTCCCCTCAAAAAGAGGCCTCACAGGAAACTGAGGACCTTGGCAACGCGCCGTTTACCAAGGGTATCCATGCCTTTTCCCCCAAGACGACACCTCGGGGGCAGGGCCTGGAGGGAAGGCATCAAGAGGCCCCTGATCCGACCCCTGCGCCCCTGGTCGGTGCCATACCCGTCTACAGGAAAAATCCGGCCCCCCGGTACCCCCGGATGGCGAGGCGCCGCGGCTACGAAGGCACCGTTCTCCTCGAAGTCCTTGTCAACCGTGAAGGGAAGGTGAAGGATCTGCGCATTTTTCATTCCAGCGGATATCCTGTCCTGGACAAGGCCGCGCTTTTCTCTGTAAAGAAATGGTTATTTGAACCCGGTAGGCGTGGGGATGAAAGCATCGAGATGTGGGTCAAGATTCCGGTGCGCTTCCGGCTGAGGTGAAGGGATCGGGTTGAACCCGTTCAATCCTTTTCGCGCAGGATCGCCCTGTCGGAGAGGATATTCACCACCCGGTGCACCGCGTCGGAAGGAGAATACCGATCCAGAAGGCATCCCGAAATCTTGGCGACGACCTCCCTTTTCGGATAATCCATTTGAAACAGTTTTTTGTACTCGTCTAAGGCTTCTCCATATAGGGTCAATTCCTTGAACGCCTCGGCCTGATCCAGGATGCCCCGAATGCCGCCATGACCGTTGGCCGCCTGTTTGATCGCGCTGATTTCTTCTCTGGAGATTTGCCTGACGTCCCCCCGGTCCTGAGCGGAAATCTCCTTTCTCAGTGCCAGGATTTGTTCCTTGATTTTTTCCCGGGCCTTGGGGGTGAGTCTTTTTTCGCCTACCAGGATCTGCTGGTAGATGTCGAGAGCCTCCTCGGGGAGGCCCATTGATTTATAGACCTTCGCCTCGTTGATTTTTGCGGGGATATTCATTGTTCCTATTCTATCTCCCTTTCTTGAAAAAGGACCTCAGGCCATGCCGTTTTCGAGCCACCTTCTCGAAAGAAGACAAGAGTATATCACAGCTCAGACTTACCATTGCAACGGGGGTGAGGAGGCCCATGACGATCAGGAGATAGCCCGGTTCCACCTTTCGAATATAAATTCTCTTTTTCCCGAAAAGCAGATCCGCTTCCCTGACCCCCTCCAGGGTCTGCACAAGGTGCCGCCACCCGTTTTGCGCCGAAATCCCCTGGGGCGGAGGCAGAGGAAACGCCTCAAAGACCCTTTCTCCTTCAGGGGACAAGAGCATCATCCCGTGAATGCTATCGAGGCTCAGAATGTCTTTAAAAAGGGTCTTCAAGGTCTCCTCCGATATGGATTTCCCATTTCATTTTTTTCCAAGATCGTGCTGAGGGTTTCCATGATACGGTCCCGGGGACACTTCCGGTTCACGCGAATGACCGTCGTTCCCTGGCCCGGCAAGAGAATGAAATCCTCTGCCTCATTCCGGCCGATATAGCCGACACGGAATTCTCCCGCATCGAAGATCGCCCCTGTCCGTGCGATTTCCACCATCATGCCGTCCCAGGTGGGATCCTGATAGATATCCTCCAGGCCACTTCTGTCCCCAAGGATCTGTCTCCATTCGGCCTTGACCTTTTCCGCAAAGCCGTGAGGTGCCCCTCCCTCCGGGCGCGGGGGTTTTACCGATTCTTCCATCGGCCTTTCCGAAACGCTTTGATGCCCGGTGTCATCCTGTTCATCCTTTAATCGCATGGCCTCGAGCAGTATGGCCCGAAGATCGCCGTCGAGTCTTTTTTCTCTTAACGGGCAGGAGTTCTGGATCGACAGGCTGACCTCTTCCCAGGAAAAAAGCTCATGGGCAGCGGACTCGCCGCGGGAACCGTTGATTCGTGCATCGAGCAGTTCCCCTTCTCTGAAAAAGAGGACGCCCTGCCGCCCTGTTGGATTGTCAAGGAGACGGATGGTACAGGTCCTTTCTTCCATCTCCATCAGTTGGAGAAACATGCCTGAGGACACATTATTCAAGGTGCCCCCGTCGGTGGTCTTTTCCAGGGCCGCCATGATTTGGCCGGCCAGCTCGTTGATCTTAAAAGGTTTTTCAATATAGGCCGCAGCCCCGACCCCCCAGGCCAGGTGTTCCGTTTCGGGGGTACGGTACCCGGTGACGACAATGACCGGGATATCGGGGTAGTGCTCATGCATACGGGTCATGAGAGAGACACCGTCCATTCGGGGCATCTTGAGATCGGATACCACCAAGGAGACGCTGTTTTCCTCCAATTTTTCCAGGGCAACGATGCCGTCCCCGGCCATCAAGACAGAGAGGGTCTTGTCGTATTTTTCGAGCCCGTCTTTTAAGGAAAGCAACATTTCCTGATCATCGTCAACCACCATCACATGTTTTCTCATGGGTGCTCCCACCGATTTGGATTCAGGAGGCCTTTTCCATTTTTACCATCAAGATTGGCCGGCCTTCAATCCGAGCCATTCGGGTGACGGCCGCCAAGAGAGCGTCCCGGTCCTCATGGTCACGGAAAAAGTCAACGGCCGTTAACGTTATGATTTTAATTGGTTATCCCAGGTACGGAAAGACCCTTTCCGTGTTCAAGGAGCAGGTTTGCCGCCTGAATCTTGATCTGGGAAACCACGCCCAATTCTTCTGCCAGCTCCTTTACGGCCGTCACCACCCCTTCGATGAGATCCTTATCGCTTGCCTCCCCCAGAAAGGAGATCCTTTGAGCCGAGTATTCGAACTCGGCTTCAAAGGGATCAAGAAAGGCAAAGCGATCCGCCATATCGACAAACTTTTTTCGAAGGAGAATATTGAAGTCACCCCTGTTCTTTTTGCTCGCTTTGACGACATTTTCCAAACGGGCCAGCAGGGCCTCGAGGGGTTCAATCACGTTTCCGCCCGCTGCCTTTTCCGCATGGGCGTTTTCCAAGCCGTCCCTGTTGTTGTTTTCCGCGCAGATCTTGCTGACGTGGAAAACACCTCCGGCCTTTTTTGTCTTTTCTATCAGAATTTTCCGGTTCTCCATGGAGCCTTCTAAACCGCCACTTTCCCAGGAATAGGTCCCACCGATGAACTGCCCGTTGTTAAAGAAAAGAAAACCCCTTTCGTTGTTGCCGCTCATCGACGCCTCGATGAACCCCGTAAGATTTTCCTTGCGCATCTTGCGTATGAGTCCCACAAGATCCGTAAATTCGGTGGAAAGATCCCTGTAGATCTTTTTCGCAGCGGGTATGCTCGACCAGAAATAGATGTTTTCTGGATCGATTCGGTAGACACCGATGTTATAATTGATTTTCCCTGCCTCGCGCATCATGAGGTCAACCGCCCTTTTGCCCGAGGTTTCCCCATCACGGTCTTTCAAAATCCCGTCCAGGACCGCGTCTTTTTCAAAAAAAATGACCCCCTCCGACGAGGAGGACTTGAGGTAGAAGCCCCCCGAGTCCAACTCTCCCTGGTAGTGTTCAAGCAATCGATCCATGTCGACATAGTAACTGTTAAGGTTTTCAATAACAGGCTTATCCTTTGGAATAATAACCATTTCTCTCCTCTATCCGCGTGCCGTTCAGACCGTGTGCCGATGCCTATCCCAGGCCCTTCGAAAATCGGAAAAAATTGATCCTGCCGCCCTTTGCGGTCATGGGTCAAGCCGGATACCGGGGGCAATTGGGCCCTACCTGCGCCGGCGCAATCTCTCTATGGACAGACGAATGCTGTCCTGCATTCTCGCAATCGCCTGGGCCAGATCGCCCAGTTCATCTTTTGAATCGATTTCGATCTCGGCCCCCATTTCCCCCACGCTGATTCTTTCGGCAATATCGGTCAGGGACCTGATGTTGCCTGTCAGACGCTGTCCGTATAGGGCCACGACAAGGCCGATAAGCAGAAGGGAGCCCCCAAGAATTCCGAAGACAATATTTTTTGTGCTCGTCGTCATTTCTTTTGCCCGGGATTGCAATTGAATGATGGGCAGGGTGAATTCATCGAGATAGGTTGTCGCGGCGATCACAAAGGGTTTTCCCTTCACGGGGGTGCAGACCATGTATTTTTCTCTGAAAGATCCATCCTTATCCTGCCAGGTGTAATAGCCTCTGCTTTCCGACTCTTCTTTTCCGCTGCTGAAGACCTTCCAGAATCCCGCGAAGTTTTCACCCATGGGATCGCTCAGTTTCGACATGTCGAATCCGATGAGCTTGGGATTCACGTGAACCCAGTTCCGCCACACCCCGTTGTCGTCCGGAACGGCATGAAGGGCCGTGTACCCCGTCTTGCCCACCTTTTGGACGGCGACGG
>CAYNYM010000354.1:0-4373 GCA_964401325.1 uncultured Desulfobacteraceae bacterium
GTAGACCCTGACTTTAGCCATCTAATCCCCCGAAATTGCATTTAATTTGATACTTGTCTTTATCAATCTCCTTACTCGCAGAAAGTCCCGTGCCGAGAGGATGAGAGCATCGTCGGTCGATTTTATTTGGTAAACAGAACAGATCCATGACTCGTATTTTATTGTAATGCCTAAGGTTCTTCCATAATATCCACACCATCAACAAATTTCACGGAAAGAGCCCCCTTTTTTCTGAACGCTTTGTTGAGACGATTCTTTTTGACCGCTTGTTCCAGGCACTGCTTATTATTGCAGATATAAGCTCCTCTGCCCGGCAGTCTTCCCCGTCGGTCTTCGACGACTCCTGTCTCCCGGGTCAGGACAAAGCGAAGGAGTCCTTCTTTCGGCCGCTTGGCACCACATGCGATGCATGTCCTGATTGGAATATGGCCCTGTGCATCTCCCATCGAGCCGTCGACCCTTTCATGCCTTGTTCAATTCATTACCCAGAGAATCCAAGATATTCCTCAGGAGGCCGGGTCCTCGATATCCTATGTTTCGACAGTGCCCCCGTCGTCCGGCCCGGTATCCTCCTCCGGGCTCTGTTCGTCCTCAAGGCTTTCCTCCTCTTTATCGCCGGAGGTCATTTCATCGTATTCAATGCCCTTATCAGGGGGAAGTGTCGTGTCATCCTTCGAAGGGGCGGCCTCCTCCGCTTGCACGCTTTCGGAAACGGCAGGTTCCCCGTCTTCTTCAAGGGATGTCTCCTCATCGACCTGCTCCGGCATAATCACAGCATCGCCTGAGTCTGCGGTTTCCTCTTGATCTTCCAGTTCTGGGGTCTTATCACTTTTCAGGTACTGATCGGCGCTTTCGATGATCTTTGTCGCTTTCTCTTCTCCAATATCCCGTATCTCCATCAACTCGGAGACCTGAGCCTCGGCCACATCTTCAGCGGACCTGTACCCTGCCTGGTACAGATTAAGGGCAGTCTTTTCTCCGACTCCGTCCAATTTCAAGAGGGAATCATAGGCCTCTGTCAATGCACGGTTGTAGTTGGTCTCGCTGGTCACGTCGAGGTGCCACCCTGACAACTTGGAGGCCAGTCGTACGTTCTGACCTCTCTTTCCTATTGCAAGGGACAATTGGTCATCGGGAACGACCACTTCCATGGCCTGATTGTCTTCGTCCACAACAACCCTTGTGATTTCCGCGGGGGCCAGGGCATTGCAGATGAACTTTGCAAAATCGTTATCCCAGGGCACGATGTCAATTTTTTCACCCCTCAATTCCTGAACGACAGCCTGCACCCTGCTGCCTTTCATCCCGACGCAGGCCCCCACAGGATCCACATCACTGTCCTTTGAAGATACCGCTATCTTGGCCCTGCTTCCGGGTTCTCTGGCAACCTGGACAATAGAGACGATATTTTCGGAAATCTCCGGGACCTCATTTTCGAAGAGTGCGGAGAGGAAATTGGGGTGTGTCCTTGATAGGATGATCTGGGGACCGCGGCTGAACTGTCTTACATCCAGGATATAGGCCCTTACTCGATCCCCCTGTTTGTAGGTCTCCTTGGGGATTTGCTCCTTGACGGGAAGTTCCGCTTCCGTTCGTCCCAGATTGACGATGATCGAGCCTTTGTCAAACCTTTGCACGATACCATGGATGATTTCGCCACGCCGATCCTTATAATCATCGTAAACCAGATTCCTTTCGGCCTCTCTCAATCGCTGCATAATAACCTGTTTCGCGGATTGCGCTGCGATTCTGCCGAACAGATCCGTATCCATCTTAATGCCGAGGCTGTCACCCGTTTCTGATTCGGGATCTATATCGTGAGCTTCATCAAGCGATACCTGAAGATGTTCGTCGGTGACTTCTTCCACAACTTCCTTGAACTCGAAGACTTCGACCTCACCGATTTCCTCATTGAAACTGACCTCTAAATCATAACTTGGGCCCATCTTTTTTTTGGCGGCCGCCTTGACGGCATCTTCCAAGGTCCTGATCAAGACCTCACGATCAATGCCCTTCTCCCGACTGACTTGGTCAATGACTCTTTTAAGCTCTGTTACCATCTTGTTTTCACTCCGCGGATTATAAGGGTTGTTTGGTGCCCATCCATAGCGGGCACGCCAGCGCGTAGCCTTTCTTCTCAAATCCCGTTCAACGGGATTCAAAAGAACCAGGGGCGACTCCGCAGAAAAGCGTACTTGTTCAGTTCCGGAACAGTCTCTGAGACCGAGGGCCCGCGGACGACCGGAATCCGGTCAGAGAGCCGCAGGCCTATAGGATTTGCTTAACCGGAATACATCTTCAGGGAATATCTGCTCCTGCATAAATCAGTCATTCCTTAATCAAATTTCAAAAATAAAACAGGCCCACCACAATACAGCATATTTTTCTACAACAAAAAATATTTATACATCAAATTCATAAACCAGGTTGGCCCTCTCTATGTCCTTCCAAGGCAAGGAGGCCTCGCCTCCCTCTGTCTCTAAGATAAGGTTTCCATCCTGAAAATCCTTTAGGCAACCCGTAAAATTTCGCCGTTCATTTACGGGGGTGGCCACCCTCACCTTGATTTTTTTCCCAATGACGTCGAGAAAATGCTCTTTTTTCCTGAGCGGCCTGTCGAGACCGGGAGATGAAACCTCCAGCACATACTCATGGGAAATGACGTCCTTCACATCGATAAGATCGCCGAGTTCTCTGCTCACTCGTGCGCAATCCTCGATGGTGACGCCGCCCTCTTTGTCAAGATACAATCGAAGGACCCACCTGCCCCGAAGTGAGAGGTACTCTACGTCAATGAGTTCGTATCCCATTTCGTCCAAGAGGCCCGAGACGAGATCGGTCACCCGTTGTTCTATCAATTGGACTTTTTTAGCCATTTCATATAATAAAAAAAGCGGGTTGCGAGACCCGCTTCCGCACTGCAGACTGACTCCTTGTCAGTTTTAGCATTGCATGCAATTCATAAGGCAATAGAGAAAACCAACATCATGTCCGCAATTCGAAGTAGCCCACCCTTGAATCAATATGGATGACAACCTCAAAAAGGGAATCAGGCCATACTATCTAAAACGTATGGAGCGGGCAACGGGGTTCGAACCCGCGACCCCAAGCTTGGGAAGCTTGTGCTCTACCAACTGAGCTATGCCCGCTTATGCACCTTTCGCCCACCTTTTCCTGTTCCGTACCCTCATTCAAGGCGGCTATTGGACATTCCTTTATCAATAAGTAATTGGATACATTAGCACATGATCGTGCAAAGTCAAGTATTTTCTTGGTGCCTCAATCCAAGTTCTCGTTCGCATATCCTGGCTGAAATCAGGGGATCCGGGAGGATTTTTGATCACCTCCGAGGGGTAAGAGACAAGTCAAAGATCCCGTTGCGGTGGGGACGCCTTCGTTGAGGATTTTGCTTAGAACTTGACAGCAAATTGAGATAAAAATAACATATACGGGCCAGAAAAATCCAACCCCATCTAAAATCCCGGCAGGGGGTTCACGGGCATTCTGCGCGGAGTTAAAAATACCATTGCGGTTCAAACTCCAAGACATCCGGACGGGCACGAGACTTCAAACACAAGGGGCCTAAAATTTAATTGGACGATGATTCTCATCAAAGCCTGATCGGTGTGATCAGATCCCTTCTAAGGAAAAAAAAACCCCACCTCCACCAGGGGGACGACCTCACCGAGGAAATTCATGACCTCATGGACGAGGGCCAGGCTAAGGGCCTGATTTCCGGTGAAGAATCGGACATGGTTTTTGGTGTCCTGGATCTCAAGGAAACCGAAGCCTATTCCATTATGGTTCCCCGGACGGAGATATCTTCCGCGTCCATTGAATCAACCCTTGGGGAAGTCATAACGCTGGTAGCTGAATGCGGGCACACCAGAATCCCTATCTATGACGAGAGCATAGACGATATTGTCGGCATACTCCACGCCAAGGATCTCTTGAGGTTCTGGGGCAAAGAGCCCGGCCTGAAAATTCCCCGTGAAATCTTGAGGAAGGCCCATTTTACGCCCCGCACCCAGAAGGTCAGCGAACTTTTCAAAGATCTCAAAAAAAAGAAGACTCACCTTGGCATCGTAAAAGATGAATACGGAGGAACCGCCGGCATCATCACCATTGAGGATATCATCGAAGAAATCGTCGGTGAAATCATGGACGAACATGATGACGAACGCCCGCTTCTGACCGTTCTTGATGAAAACAACGTCATCGTCGATGCCCGGCTCGAGGTTGAGAAATTGGAAGAGCATTTCGGGATCGATCTCCCCGAGGGTGAATTCGAGTCTGTCGGAGGCTTGATCATTCATCTCTTGGGCAAGATACCCAAGGTCGAGGAAAGGGTCACCTATCAAGACCTCGAAATG
>CAYNYM010000355.1:0-4352 GCA_964401325.1 uncultured Desulfobacteraceae bacterium
CCGATATGACCAAAGGTGGTAATGAGGAGGTTATACTTGTCCGAGATCTCCTGGGCCCTTTTGATTACTTCGGGAATCTTTGATGGGGGAATACCGAGGTCTTCCGAGATGGCCACAAGTCGATTCCCCGGTTTGATTCGGGACAGTGTGGGGACCAGCTTTCCGCGGGCCTCCATGATTTCTCCTGCCTTGGCCGGGTCGTCACTCCAGGTAAATTCCCTGGCGCCGTTTTTTTTGCAGATCCCATCCATCGTGGCCATGTCCTTTTGTACAACTTCTTTGAACCCGTCGGACTCGATGATGAGCATGGCCTCGATGCCGCTGATATCGCGCTCAATGGCATTTTCCACGACCTTGAGGCTGTATTTGTCCATAATTTCACAGGCCGCCAGTTGAATGCCGGAACCGATGATCTCGCTGACGGCCTTGCCCGCCGATATGAGATCCTCGAAGATAGCGAGAGCCAGGGCGTTGTATTCAGGTTTGGGCTGAATCTTGACCGTGATCTCCGTAATGACTCCCAATGTTCCCTCCGCACTGCAGAAGACATGGTTCAGATCATAGCCGAAGGAGGCCTTGGGGGTCTTGAAACCGGTCTCGATGATCGTGCCGTCGGCCAGGACGACCTTGAGGGCCTTCACGTAGTCCCTGGCCGTTCCGTATTTTACGGCCTTGTGACCGCTGGCATTGGTGGACATCATGCCCCCGATGGTGGCGATCATCTCACTGCCTGGGTTGGGGGGAAACATGAGGTTGTCCTTGGCCAGATGCCTGTTCAGGTCCATACAGATGACACCGGGCTCCACCCTGGCATAGAAGTTTGCCTTGTTGACTTCGAGAATTGTGTTCATTTTATGAACATCGAGGAGTATCCCACCCTCTACCGGGAGAGATGCACCTGTGGTGGCGGTTCCTGAGCCCTGGACCGTGACCGGGACTTTTTCCTTGTTGGCCAATTTCATAATCGCGGAAATCTGCTCCGTGGTATAGGCAAACACCACGGCATCAGGGATCCCTTCATGGACGGAGAGATCCCGTGAGTAGGGGATACATTCGACAGGTCCCGTAAAGACGTTATCCGGTCCAACAATCTGTTTTATTTCCTCATAAATATCCATTAATTGACCTCCATACCTGTATATGTTTTGCGAACAAAAAACTACGGTCTCAGGGTTTTATGGCTATGTTATAGCTATGGTGGACTGTAATGGAAAAAAACCTAAAATGTCAAGCAGAAATGTAGCCTCAATAAATGTTCCTTCGCGTTTTATATGTCGAGAGATGTCAAATACTTTTGGGCGATTTTCAAGGCGATCCGGTGCCTTTGTCCCCTGTTTCGACAGCACGGTGAAAAGAGGCGTTTGGCGGCCCCGGAAGATTCTCCAGGGGAAAATTTTTCTGTAGGACTTTGAAAGGAATGAAAAAAACCCCGGGTGTGAGCCCGGGGAGTGTCTTACAGAATGGGCTCAAAATAGCAGGTGAAATGCCTGAGAAATTTGGGTTGGTACGTGATACGGTATCCGGGAATGGCATCCTTTTCCTTCCAGACCGCCTCGATGACTTCGATCAGATAGTCGAAATGACTCTGGGTGTAAACACGTCTCGGAAATGCGAGCCTGACGAGTTCCAGAGGGGCAGGGGTTTCACGGCCCGTTTCATCAACTCGTCCAAACATGACGCTGCCGAGTTCGACACTGCGGACACCTCCTTCAACGTAAAGGGCGTTGACAAGACCAATGCCGGGATACTCGGAGGGAGGGATATGGGAAACAAAGGTCTTTGCATCCAGAAAGACGGCATGGCCCCCAACCGGACGGACTACTCCGATACCTCTATCGATCAACCTGCGTCCAAGATATTCCACGGTCGCGTGACGGTAGACCTGATAATCGTATTCCAGGGCCTCCATGAGTCCGACCGAGATCACTTCAAGGTCTCTTCCGGCAAGTCCTCCATAGGTGGGAAAACCCTCCCGAAGGATCAGGGCGTTCCTGAAGTCCTCCGCCCACTTATCGTCATTGCAGATCAGGAATCCCCCGATGTTGGCCAGTCCGTCCTTTTTGCAACTCATCGTTGCCGCATCCGCGTAGGAGAACATTTCCCTGGAAATGTCAAGAAGGGTCTTATCTTGATAACCCGGCTCCTTTTCATGGATAAAAAAAGCATTTTCCGCAAAACGGCAGGCATCAATCACGAGGGGAATGCCGCTCTTCTCGAGCGTGCCTTTGACCGAGCGAATGTTTTCCATGGAGACGGGTTGGCCGCCGCCGGTATTGTTCGTAACGGTGATCATGCAGAAAGGGATCTTCTCAATCCCGTTTTCCTGAATACATTGCTCTAATTTTTCTATGTCCATATTGCCCTTGAACGGGGCGTCCAGGGCTGGATCCAGCCCTTCGTCACAAACAAGGTCAACCGCCTTGGCGCCCTGAAATTCGATGTTGGCCCGTGTGGTATCAAAATGGTTGTTGTTGGGAATGATGTCGCCTTTTTTCAATCTCGTCTGGGCAAGGATACTTTCCGCAGCCCTTCCCTGATGGGTCGGAAGGACATGTTTGATATGGGTGATTTCCTTGACTGTCGCTTCGAATTTTTTCCAGGATTTGCTCCCGGCGTAGCTCTCGTCTCCCAGCATCAGCGCCGCCCATTGCTGGGCGGACATGGCCCCTGTCCCGCTGTCGGTCAAGAGATCGATGCAGCAGTCCTCGGCATCGAGCAGGAATACGTTTTGGTGGGCCCTGTCAAGGGCCGCGATCCTTTCTTCTCGGGAAATGAGTTTAATGGGTTCGGTCATTTTGATGCGAAAAGGCTCAATAATCGTACGCATAGTCCTTTACCTCACTGAAACTTAAGCATTTTTGGCAACCTGGTTTCTTAAGAAAATGCAAGCATTCATGCAAACATGGCCATCGCGGCTGCAAGGTTCCTATTCTCTCTTGCGGTTAAGCTGGACGCCTGCAAAGTTTTAAAATATAGCATAGTTACGCTGAAAGCGTGAAAAAAATATGGAGAACAGGTTCGGATTCCATGGTATGATTACAGCGTCTACAGACTCCCTTTTGGGCTTTGGCCAAACCCTTTGAGAGAAAATCATGGGCTATGACTATGAAGTGATCGTCATCGGTGCCGGTCCGGCCGGCATTTTCACCGCTCTCACCCTGTGCGATGCCGGTATCGGCCCGGTCCTCCTGCTTGAACAGGGAAAAGATCTGCACCGGCGGAGTCGAAAAATATCAGGCGATATGCTGTGCGGCTGGGGGGGTGCCGGCGCTTACAGTGACGGCAAACTGACCCTGTCACCCGAGGTGGGCGGTTTCCTGGCCGATTTCCTTGACAGTAACGCCCTTTTTCAGCTCTTGGGGCAAGCAGATGACACCTATGTGTCCCATGGGGCCGCAAAAGAGTTGTTCGGTGAAGAACCCCGTGAACTGAGAGATCTCGCCGACAGGGCCCGACTGGCCGGTCTCGAACTTATTCCTACCAAAATCAGGCATATCGGTACGGACAATTGCCCGGTCGTCCTGGGTCATTTTCGTGAGGCCCTTCTGGGCGGAGTGGAATTTCGGCCCAACTGCCGCGTGAAGAGACTTTTGGTAGAAGAGGGAACAATCCTGGGAGTTGAATCGGCCGACGGTCGCAAGATAACCGGGCGTTTTGTGGTAGCGGCCCCGGGACGCTCCGGGGCGCGGTGGATGAAAGGGGAAGCCGATGCCTTGGGTCTGTCGACTCGCGCCAGCCCGGTGGATATCGGCGTCCGGGTGGAATTGCCCGCCGCGGTCCTCAAGGATATCACGGATAGGATCTATGAATCCAAGCTGATCTATTCTTCCAAGACCTTTGACGACAAGGTCCGAACCTTCTGTATGAACCCCTATGGGGAAGTCGTTATTGAGAAAAGCGGGGATGCCGTTACGGTTAACGGGCACAGCCACACTCAAAAAACGAGTGAGAACACCAACTTCGCCATTCTGGTCAGCAGTGCCTTTACGGAACCCTTTGATGATCCCATTGCCTATGGGCTATACATCGCCAGACTGGCCAACCTCCTGTCGGGTGGGGCGATTGTTCAGAGACTGGGAGACCTGTTGGCCGGCAGACGCAGCACTCAGACTCGGATCGATCGTTGCCTCACACGGCCGACCCTTCTGGACGCCATGCCCGGAGACCTGAGCTTTGTTTTCCCCTATCGCCATCTTGTCAGCATTATCGAGATGCTTCGGGCCCTTGAAAGACTGGCTCCCGGGGTCTACTCTCGCCATACGCTTCTCTATGGCGTTGAGGTGAAATTTTATAGTAATCGCATCCAGGTCTCCAGCGAAATGGAGACCGAGATCAAAAATTTGTTCGCTGTC
>CAYNYM010000356.1:0-4346 GCA_964401325.1 uncultured Desulfobacteraceae bacterium
ACCCTGAATCTTCCAAGGGTCTCGATTCGGAGACGAGGAAGGGATGAGCGACGGATTGTCAGCCTGGCGGATCTTTGGATAGGGATGCTGATCGAGCCCTGTCAATGCCGGCTGAGCCAGGGAAGACAGACGGGAGGAAAGCATATATGCCGCATAGTCCATGGCATTGTAAACCTCCAGTTCAAATGCCATAATGCATATCTCCAGAAAATCACGGGGACTTGTCAACATAAAGTGATCATATTCCTTTTCCTTTGCAATCCTAAGACCTGCCTCCAGGTGCACAATCGCTTCCCCGGTCTTGTCCTGGTCCCGTTTGAGCAGGGCCATGGCAAAGTGCGCATCAACTGCAGCAAACCAAAGCAATTCAACAAAATGATCCAGTGCCTTCTGAAGATCCTCTTCAGCATACTCTTCCTCCGAGAGATGATAGGAGATGAAACCGTTCAAAACAGCGATAGCGTGCAAGTGGTATTCCGCACGGGTCTCGTCTGAAGACAGTATCCGGCGAGACTGTCCGATCAATTTCCTCGCCCTTTGGTATTCTCCTTCGAAATAGAAATTTCGGGCGAGCCACATGAGAGAAATGCCGGTCATGAATGAATTTTTTATGGCGGCCGAGAAGCTCAGTAAACGGTTTCCGGTCTCTTCCGCTTCTCTGTATTGTTCGAAATGAGGCTTCAATAAGAGATCATATACCAGTGTCACCGGGTAAAAGGAGATCAGTCCTTGCCTTTCAGCTTCTTCAACTGCGAACTCAACGAGCACTCTTGCCTGTTCCAGATCCCCTCTGAAAAGCGCCAATTCACAGCGGGCCATGTGATAGAGCATCCGCAGGCCCGCGCTTGGGTGCCCTTCCACCAGTTTTTCAAGTTCCCTGGATCTCTTTTCCGCCAGTCCAAATTCACCCAGCCAGCAAAGGGCCTGAAAGGCATTGACCAAGGCATGAACCTGAACGAGGGAATCCCCTGTTTCCCGTGATATCACGTAGGCATTCTGACAGGCCCAGAGACCCTTCCTGGGATTGCCGCCTCGGACGGTAAGCCCCAAGCCCATCAGGAGCCAAAGAACCGCCCTTTCGTATGGGTAGAGGTCGGGGAGGACTCCAGGAGGTTCTCGGCCTGGTCGATGAAAAGGCGGATGGGGGCAGGATCATTTCCACGATAGACCAGAGCCTCTATCAGATAAGCCAGTGAAAGGAACTGACCCCCGAGATCCTCTTGTTCTGCAAAGAGAGAGAAGGCCTTCCGCAGATCGGGAATGTTTTCTCCTGCCCGGGTAAAACGTCTCGTCATACACAAGAAAAAGAGGAGCCAAGCATTTTTTCTGATGAGATCTTCGGGTAAAGCCTTCAGCCAATCGGCAAGGTCGTTTGTCCTCCCCTGTTTCAGGACGTCCATGCCTATCCGTTCAATCATAGCTGCCGCGGAGGAGTAGACTTCGGCCTGAAGGTAGTACTTCAGAGATTTCTGAAATTCCCCTCTTTCCTCATAAAGGGAGGCCGCCCTCAGGAATAAAGATCGCCTGTCTTCCTCGGAAACCGTACGCTCCAGGTGTGCCTTTAAAAAATCCCTGAAAAGCTGGTGGTAACGAAAGATCCGGTCCCCGCCCTCCACATAAACGTCGTGGACGAAAAGTCCACGCCTGACAAGCCCCTCCAGCGCTTCCCCGGCATTTTCAACTCCGGTGAAACGCGTTGCAAAATCCGGTTCTATGGATTCCAGGATGGAAGTCTTGACGAGGAAGTCCTGAACAGAGGCCGGTTGAGCGGCAAAGATCTCTTCGCCAAAATACCGAAAAACTTCCGCCCTGTACTGATCGGGAAGATCCTCCCGGATGTACTTCTCCCTGGAATCCGCCGGCATTCGTTCAAGGGACTCTACAAGAAGGATAAACCCGCCAATCCAGCCTTCCGTAAACTGATGGATTCTTCTCAATGAACTGGACCCGAGAGGCAGACCTCGAATCTCCCGAAAAAAAATCCTGGTCTCCTCGAGGGTGAAAGCAAGGTCCTCATTGGTCAGCACATCCACTTGTTGTCGGACCTTGAGCCGTTCCACATCAAGTGACGGATCTTCCCGGGAAATCAAAATGAGATGGATATGACCGGCCAAATCTTCTGCAAGCACCTTGATGAACTTCGATGATGCGGCGTCCGTTAAAAAACGGTCCATACCGTCCAGTACGATCCAAATGGGAGTTGAAACGGATTCCGAGATGGCGCTGGTCCATTCCCGGTAAAGGGGTATCTCCGACCGGGGCGCCATTGTCATGGCCGGGTAGGTAAGGAGCGGCGACAGGTCAGCCTCTTTCAGGGTGTATTGGATGGAGTGAACGATGGAATAATAGAGATTAACCGGATCGGAATCCTCTTCCCGGAGATTCACCCAGGCGGATGGAGTCGCAGTTGACTCGAGAAAAGAGGCTGCCAGGGTGGATTTACCCTGGGCGGCCTGGCCCAGGATCAGAATCAGGCGTTTGCGTCTTACTACATTAGGCAACACGGGAGGCGTGATTTTGGAAACACTAAAAAGATTTCGCATCTTGCGCCTCCTCAGCCCGATCCATCAGTGAAATCATCTGGGTGTTTCGAAAGGGCCTGTTCCCCAGGGGGAACCTTAACGGTTGAAACCCGAAAAAGGAGGAGTTCTGCCGGGGCCTTACAACCCTGTCAGAAGCAATGAAAGGGCGCCTTGGGTGGGTTTGCCATAAGTGCCCTAAAAAGTAAGGTTAGACTCCCGGCCTATTGAAAAACGGTAGGAGGGGAGGGTAGAAAAGTCAATCGAAAATTTATCCACCATGTTGGAGGTTAAGTTAAGGGCCTACGCAAAATGATTTCTGCAACTCGAAATGGAAAAGAGATTAAATTAAGGTGCGTTGGAACACCAACTCCCCACCAAAGGATCTTGTTACGATTTTTTTTATCATTTTCGATGGATAACGTGGATCGGCCTGTAACCTTTCAGAAACCGCAGCGTGATAAAAATTTCCAAAAGAGGGGAATATTTTGATCATCAACGATATCGTTATAAAAAGGGAGGTGTCCTTATGGAAAATTTTGTCATGAAAAACAGGACAATCCAGGGCACGGTGCGGCGACCCGGCCTGAATGAAAAAAAGTTCTACAAAACGGCATTGATGCGTGAAGATTCTTTTCAGTGGATACATGTTCTTGAAAAGACAGCGCAATTTATAACGTCCATCATATCCGTCCTGGTGCTCAGAAAAATTGATCGGAGTTATTACGAACGTGCCCGTAGGGGGCTTTATTACTGAACCCCGGAGCGATCGGCATTGGGGGACGAGGTTTTCCTGAGGAGGAAAAAGGATCATGGATAAGACCGTCAAGACCTATTCGGCCGCCCTTGAAGAGATCAGTGAAGCCGTTCGTTCGAAGATCAATCTACAAGATATCCTAGATCTTATCGTGGAAAAGACGGCCACAATCCTTGGGATCAAGGGAAGCAGCCTGTTTGTCTTGGAAGAGGGCGGGAAGGAATTGAAATCAATGGCAAGTTACGGCCTGAGCCGGCGTTATCTTGAAAAAGGTCCGATCCTGACGGACAGGAGTATTTGCGAAACCCTGGAGGGAAAAACCGTTCTGATTAAAACCGCAGATAGTGATCCTCGAATCCAGTATCCGGACGCGGCGGTTCAGGAGGGCATCGCATGGATCCTCTCATTGCCCCTCTCCTTAAGAGGGAAGGCCATTGGGGCTCAAAGAGTCTATGCTGCTGAAGGTTATATGTCTTCAAGTGAGGCGATCGCTTTTGCCCGGTCGCTGTGCGATGAATGTGCCCTGGCGATTCATAATGCCTGCCGGTACGAAACAGCCGAGGACAGACATGAAATCATGATGGCTGATATCTGGAAATGGTTCAGCATTCAACCAGATTTCAGGACCCGAGATAGTTCTATTTCCCAGCCGCCGAGCGCGGCAACATGGCAAATGCACTTTTGAGGATCGGCAAACCCGACGGGCCTCGCAATGCCTTATCGTGAGACCTGCTCATCCCGCTTGTGGGTGTGGAAGCAAGGTGCTGGTTGCGGTACATTCAGTGAGGCCTCGACGCTTCATGTAGCCATTTTCCCGCTTTCAATGGCCGCTCTTACATAGTCCACGGCATTCATGAAGACCTTCACTCCTTCACCTTCAAGGCCTTCCGGGCTTTTTCCTTCCCTGGAGAGCTGTTCCTTTTGACGTGTCCAGTCCGGGTGGTTGGTGGGGTGGTTGAAGGCCTCGGGATGGGGCATGAGGCCGAAGATGCGGCCCGTGGGATCACAGATCCCTGCGATATCCATCAGGGATCCGTTCGGGTTCTCGGGCCATCTGCCCTGAGCGGGTT
>CAYNYM010000357.1:0-4346 GCA_964401325.1 uncultured Desulfobacteraceae bacterium
ATACAAAGCCCGCCATCAGGGCCTCAAAAGTCTGGCTGAACGACGTCCCGGCCTACGCGGGTGTAGCCGCCGTTGATGCCTACATCGGAGCCACGGAACCGGTTGAGGACGATCCCCTCAATCGCATTCATCCGGGCCAGTTCAAATACGGCGGAGGGCATGTGATTCATGATCTGCTGGCCGGAAAAAAAATCAAATTAAAGGCCACTGCCTACGGTACGGATTGCTATCCGAACAAGGAGATTGAAAAAAAAATCAGTCTTTCCGACTTACCGTATGCCATGTTGCTGAATCCAAGAAACGGTTACCAGAACTATAATTGTGCCATAAACAGCACGAAGAAAACAATTTACACCTATATGGGTATCATGAAACCCCGGCTGGGCAATGCCAATTATTCGACTTCCGGCCAGTTGAGCCCCCTTTTCAATGATCCCTATTATCTCACCTTGGGCCTGGGAACCAGGATCTTTCTGGGCGGCACCCAGGGTTACATTATCGGTCCGGGAACACAACACAACCCCTTGGTAGAGAGGGGGAAAAACGGGATCCCCCTGTCCGCCGCCGGAACCCTCATGGTCACGGGAAACCTCAAGGAAATGGATCCCAAGTGGCTGGTGGGTGTGAGCATGCTCGGTTACGGGTGCTCCCTGGCCGTGGGGCTCGGGGTACCCATCCCCATTCTTAATGAAGATATGGCGCGTTTTACCGGCGTTTCCGACGATGACATCTTCACGCAGATCGTAGACTATGGATCTGATTATCCCAAAGGACAGGCCGAGAGCCTGGGGCAGGTAAGTTACGGGGAACTTAAGAGCGGGACCATTCGTTTCAAAGGGGAGGATATCCCTACCGTCCCCCTCTCTTCCACGGTCAGAGCCCGTGAGATAGCCCGGATCCAAAAGGAATGGATTGAAAAAGGGGCCTTCCGGCTCACGGAGCCCCAGGTCATGTTGCCATCGGTGCCGACAGCCTAGGAGGCACCATCTCATCTATTACCGCCGCCTTCCGGAGAAAGGGGTACAGCGTGCTTTTTTCTGCCCTCGCTGGCCCCTTCAATAAGGCGGCATGTTTTCTTTTTCCCATTCCTGCCTTCGAGTTCCTAAATCCACTGCCTAATTTGGATATCATGCCTGCAATCCGGATATTCAGGGTCATTTTTGATCACCTGAAAGGTATGAGATGCAGGTGAGGAGTAATGGCCGAGTCCGATGAACGATACATCGCAAGGCGTCCGGGAGGGAAGAACGAGCGCTTGCCCGCAGGCGGGAAGGCACCCCTGCGACGCACCGGTCAGATGATGCCTTTGTGGTGATCAGAGGAAATTTCTCATACTCTCTTCCCTCCTTGCCTTAAATCTGATATGAATTCAGCTTTTTGAAATTGAGAGTCATGACCATTACCGGATGAGCACGAAATATGCCGTTGCAAGCACCTGAGCAAACACTAACGCTGAAATCCCCATGAGGCCCCTTGACATTGCATCCCCTGCTATTTATATTGATATTCAATTGCAACAAGGAAAATCTTCAGGGGGATATCATCATGCTCGAAGACATCATTGTTTTAATAGCCCTCTTGCTGAGCCTGGGGTATCTGGCAAAACGGCTTCATAAGGCCTTTCGCGGGCCGTTTCGCGAAGGCGGATGCGACAATTGTTCCAACTGCCCGGTGAGGACTTCAATGGGGAGTAAATCCTGTCGATGAAAAAGACTGTAAAATTACGAGAGATGTCCGATAACCAGCGCGGCGTCATCATACGTGTTTCCGCCACAGGAAACATGGGTCGAAGGATAAGGGAAATGGGCCTCGTGCCCAATACGCCTATCAAGATTCAAGGGAGAGCCCCCCTCAAGGATCCCGTTGCCATCAAAATCAGGGACTACACCCTTACCCTGAGAAACAATGAAGCCGATAACATCGTCGTCGAAATAGATGATCCAACATAGCACCATGCCGAAGCGGAAAATTAAGATCGCCCTTTCCGGGAATCCCAATGCCGGTAAGACCACTGTTTTCAATGCAGTAACCGGCGCCCGACAACATATCGCCAACTATCCCGGCGTGACCGTGGAAAAAAAGTACGGCAAGGTGAACCGGCGCGGCTATGAGATAGAAATCGTCGATCTTCCGGGAACTTATTCCCTCACCGCCTACTCCCTTGAAGAAATCGTTGCCAGGGACTTTCTGCTGGATGAAAAACCGGATGTGGTAGTGGACATTGTCGATGCCTCGAATCTGGACAGGAATCTTTACCTCTCTCTTCAGTTCAAGGAACTGGGCGTGCCCCTCATCATCGCCCTTAATATGGTCGATGTGGCGGCCTCCAGGGGTATTGTCATCGATCAGAGGGGCTTATCCAAACTGCTCGATGTCCCTGTCGTACCGACTGTAGCAAGGTCAAACACGGGACTGAGCGAACTCCTGGACAAGGTCATCGAAGTCGCACGAAAGGGGCCTGGATGGCATTCGGAACTCATTTCTTACGGTCATGATATCGATCAGGCCCTGGATGAAATCGAGGCGGCATTTCCGAAAAACCGCCTCTATGAGGGCAAATATGCTCCCAGGTGGCTTGGCCTCAAGTGCCTTGAGGGCGACGAACAGATCCTTCGAACCATCAGAAAGGATGCGGCGATCCACCGGCAAATCGATTCCGTCTGCCAAAGGGTTACCAAGCACATTATGAACACACTGGAAGATGAACCCGAAGGTATTATCGCAGACCACCGTTACGGTTATATTGCTGGGATCACCAAAAAGACGATAAAACGAAAGATAGAATCCCGCCTGAACGTCTCCGACAGAGTCGACAAGGTCCTGACAAATCGCTTCCTGGGCCCCCTCATCATGATGGCCATTCTCTACGGTATCTATGAATTCACCTTTTGGGCCAGTGACACTCCGGTCCTTTGGGTCGAGGCCTTTTTCGGATGGCTGAAGGGAATGATTTCATTCCTGATTCCTGAAGGAAACCTTCACTCGCTCATCGTATCCGGGGTCATCGACGGCGTCGGAGGGGTCCTTGGATTTGTCCCCCTCATCATGTTTATGTTCTTTATGATCGCTATCATGGAAGATGCCGGCTATATGGCCCGGGTGGCGTACATGCTTGATCGTGTCCTTCGCTGGTTCGGCCTGCACGGCAATTCCGTGATGGCCCTCCTGATCAGCGGGGGTATTTCAGGTGGATGTGCCGTCCCCGGTGTCCTGGCCACGAGGACACTCCGGGACCCGAAAGAACGCATTGCCACCCTCCTGGTGGTCCCCTTTATGAATTGCGGGGCAAAACTGCCCCTTTTTGGCCTGTTGATTGCCGCCTTTTTTTCAACAAACGAGGCCGGGATGCTTTTTATCTTCACACTGCTTTCCTGGTCCTTTGCCCTTTTTGCGGCCAAAATCATTCGCTCCACCCTTTTGAGGGGACCCCAGACCCCCTTTGTGATGGAGCTACCGCCCTACCGCGTCCCGACTCTAAAGGGATTGATCATCCATACGTGGGAAAGGACATGGCAATATATCAAAAAGGCGGGCACCGTAATCCTGGGCATCTCCGTGGTCTTATGGGTCTTGATGACCTTTCCCCGGCTTCCTGAGGATCAAATCCATCGCTACGAGCATCAGCGCTCTGTAACCAGAGAGACCTTTCTGGCCTTAGCCGATATTGCCGCACACATAAAAAACGAAACGGAACTGAACACCGTTGACGGTCTTTTCGATCTGCGCAAACAGATGTCCGACAACCGATGGACGGGTGTAACGGCCCTTCGAGACAATCCTTTTACGCCTTTGATCGAGGCGATCATTGCGCAGGAGAAGACCAAACAGGGAAATGTTTCAGACGTTCCCCCCTTTACCGGCGTTGCCTCCGCCTACCTCGAATACAGAAAAGAAACGGCCCGCATCGAGGCGGCCCAACAACAGGCGTCCCTGCGGCATACCCTTGCAGGAAAAATCGGACAAGCCCTTGAGGTCGTGACCCGACCCCTGGGTTTCGACTACAGGACCAATATCGCCCTGATCGGGGGTTTTGCAGCCAAAGAGGTCATTGTGTCCACCTTGGGAACCGCTTACTCCCTGGGTGAAATCGATCCTGAGCATAGCACCTCTCTTTCGGCAAGACTCAGGAGTAATCCTGATTGGAATCCTCTCAGGGCCTTTGTCCTGATTCTTTTCACCATGCTCTATGTCCCCTGTTTTGTAACGCTTGCCATGATAAAAAAGGAAAGTTCCTGGAAATGGGCGGGTTTTTCAATCGTGTTTAACCTCACTGCAGCCTATACCGGCTCCATTTTCGTCTGCCAGGTCGGAGCTGCCCTAGGCCTCGGGACATAGGCCGAAAGGTC
>CAYNYM010000358.1:0-4091 GCA_964401325.1 uncultured Desulfobacteraceae bacterium
GGATGTCGGCATAGCCTATTTCAAAGACCAACAACTTTCGCGTCCTGCACAGGCCTTTCTCGACACCCTGGGGCAACTGGCTTCAGGTGAAAGACCTATCAAAGGCATGGGCGCACTCATTTCAAAGGATTCCTCCCTCTAGGGACTGCGAACGTCGAACCCTCCTCATGCATTTCGTGGACTGTGTGGCTCCACGAGGTCATTCCCTCCCTTGCGCTTTTTCTTGAGCAACTGCAGGGTGGGGTGAATCATTCTGTCCATGGTCTTGGATGCCAGTTGGGCAAAATCGGGATCATTGATATGCTGTTCCACCTCCTTGATCTCGATTCGGGTACCCAGGCCCCGCTTGAGTTGGTGGATGAGGATTTCGTTTATTCCGGGGTCATAAAGCGGACCCCCTTCACGATCGGCCTCAGACCAACCCGCTCTGGGAATCAGGATTTGCGTGTTTTTTGTTCCATGATTGAGCTTTTCTACGAGCTGCTTTGCAACAGAGAGGGTCTCGTCGGCGCTGAGCCGGATGGCCGATCGGAAGTCGTAAAAAAAGAGCTTTCGATCCTTGTGTTCTTCAGGCACATTATCGCGGGTGAATTCCAGTACGGCACAATCAAGACCGCCGGGTACGACGAGACGGGGGATATCCTTACCCGGCACGCGCCGCAACCTCTGCGGCCCGATGCCCCGACAATAGCCCCCCATCATTTCGTCGGCAAGTTCATGGGTGGCAAGGTCCAGAATCCCGTGGAAGTGTCCTTCGGCCGCCAACTCCTCCATGGCCATCCCCCCTGTCCCATTGGCATGGAAGGCAACGGTCTCATATCCCAATTGCTCCAAGCACTGCTTTACCTGTTCGGCGGCGCGTGTGATGAATCCGAAAAAGGTGAGGGCGATGCGTTTCTTTTCTTTTTCAGGTTCCCACCGACACTGAACCATACCGCAAACGGCCCCGGCCGCCCCTGCCAGGATTTTTCCGGAAATGCTGTTTACGCCCAGCAGATCCACGACACTGTGCATCATGGTGATGTCCTTTGTGCCCACCACCTTGGCCATATCACGTGAGGCGACGGTGGAAACCATCACTTTGGGAACACCCAGAGGAAGCACACGCATGATGCTTGTCCCCAAATGGGTTCCCGTGCCCCCTCCGGCGGAAATAAAAGCGGAAATCCGCCCTTTCCGATAAAGTTCCCCGACCAGGCTTCGGGCCAACCGAATGGCGATTTCGATGGCGCCGTCCCTGCTTTTGGGGTTTTCTTTGCTGATCGCGGGATACAGGTCAAAATCCGGAGTAAAAGGGCAGGGTGCCTTTGTCCCAACATTGATGGTCAGGGCTTCAATGCCTCGCCGCTCGATATTCTCCTTCAGGAAAAGATGCTCCTCGCCTTTGGAGTCGAAGGTGCCGACAACGGCAATGGGGGCTGCCTGTTTCATAAACCGTCCTTATGGATCGCATTGATTTGAAAGCCGCGGCATTCTAAAAGTGCAACCGGCAGGCTTTTTTTTCACGTTTGGGGCCGGGGCCTTGGCCATTGCCCGGTCGAAAAGAAAAAATCCTCTTCCCCCCGCCGCTTTCGGGATCACTCTTTCCTTGAAGATTTTGATTTGGATACGATACTGGTCCTGAGCGCATTTAAAAATTCCTTGTCCGCAGCCTTCCAGGCCGCTCCGAACTTCATTTGAAAATAGGAACCGGGCAATCGCCTCTGCCACGACACCCAGGGACTCTCTCCCTTTTCCTTTGCTACAAATATGTCATTGAGAAAATCCTCGATTTTCGTGATTTCTTCCTTGGGCACATAGGATGCCGCACCTTCTTTGATGGATCTTACAATATTATCCGGACTGAATGCATGGGCCGTCAGCATGAGACAGGGGATATGCTTCTTGTTTGCGATCTCGAGAAGCTCATAGCCGCTCACACCCATGATATCCAGAATGGCCGCATCGAAATCCTGGGATTCTAGAAATTTTTTTGCATCGTCGAAATTGGTGGCCTTGACGAGACGGCACATCTTCAAGAATTCTTCAAGGACTTCCAGGACATCCGGTTCGTCGTCTACGATAAGGATTTTTTTGCCCTTCAGCATATTGTTTTCCGCCATTGTCCCGCCTCCTCTTAATCGATCTTCAGTTTAATGGGCGTGGTAGCCTTTTCGAACAGTAATTCGAAACCACTCTTCTTGCCCAGTACCGATTCCTTTTTTTTCTTGCCCCACACGCTCTCGGGACGGGCCTGGACGAGGAAGATACTTTCAGGAAAGGGAAGGCTCATGGACACGGAAAACTCGATGTCCTGCAGGCAACCGAAATAGGCCTCCACTTTTTTGGCGATTTTCGTCAACTCCATGATCTCCTCGTCCTCAAGACACGGAAGTTTTCTCTTGTCGGGCGGAAGTTCCTTGTATTCCATTCCCCTGGTTTCAGGGTTGTATGCAAACTCGGCTCCCTTGTCGGAGATGACCTTCTCATCTATTTCCATGGTCACCTTGTCGACCAGATACCGGTCAGGGTTCACATTCCCTGAGACGACCGCCTCTCCAAAACCGAAACCCGCTTCAAGGGCGACTTTGGATTCATCGCCGTTTACCGGATTGACGGTTAGCATCACGCCGGCTGCCCTTGCGTCCACCATGGTAAGGACCGCGACCCCTATGGCGTCATAGTGGATGGGGAGACCCAGCCTTGCCCTCGCGATGATCGAACGGGTATTGAAGGTGCTTGCCCAGACGCGTACCACGTGCTTGACCACGTCATCGACACCGCTCACGTTGAGATAGGTCTCGTATTGTCCGGGATGGCTCACGGCTCCCGCCGACCGTGTCGCCACAAACACGTTGTCGACCCCGGTCTCCCTGCACAGCTCCGAATAGTAGTCGCTCACGGTGTCACCCATATCGGGAGGCATCGCAATGGATTCGACGATTTTTCTTATCTCCTTGGAAGCCTCGTCAAATTTCGGGGCATCCTCCATGCTTTCCGGGTCCGCATGAAAGTCCTCCAGGTATTCCAGCAGCCGGTCCGTGGCCTCCGTTTCCTTCATAAACCGATCGTATGCGACGACACTCAGGGCGAAACCGGGTGGCACGTGAAAACCCGCTTTGGTCAGTTCTCCCAGATTTGCACATTTCTTTCCCACGATATCATTATGCTCCGCACCGATTTCACTGAACCGGTATATCCATTTTTCCGGCATCTTGACCCCCTCTCTTTAATCCCCTTTTTTGTGTGCCGGGGGTACGAGAGGACGTGCCCCCGGCGTATCCGATGATGCCTCTAGGCTCTTTTTACGATCGTTACGATTCCCGTACTCCCGTCCACCCGGACAATATCTCCCGTCTTGATGACGGAGGTCGCCACACCGGTGCCGGTCACGGAAGGCAGACCATACTCCCTGGAAACGATGGCTGCATGGGACGTGAGTCCTCCGATGTCCGTGACCGCCCCTTTGATTTTGGTAAACACGGGGGCCCATGACGGGTTGGTGCTCGGGGCGACCATGATCTCACCGGGCTTGAGTTTCACCACATCTCCAAGCAGTTTCAGCACCCTGGCAGGTCCTTCAGCAATGCCGGCTGAAGAAGCAAACCCATTGATTTCGTTGAGTTCTCCATCTGCTGCGTCCGTCCCCTTCAGCCATTCGTCCACCTTATCGGTTGTGACCCCCCACAACATCAGGGTAAAGGGTTCGGAGACCTCTTCAGGGGGCACCCCGAGGGCGGGGACGGGGTTCCATTTCTCTGCCGCCTTAAGAATCTTGGCCCGCTTCTCCGCCTTTTCCTTCCACATTTTCATCGGTGGGGCACCCTCTCCCAACGCCCATGCCGTGACCATGTCCCCCAGGATCATGGGGATTTCAAAACGGTTGAAAAGAAAGATATCGTCCACATCCGTCAACACACGTTGATCTACCAGGAGTCGGCCGAACTGTCTGATCTTGGCGAACCATATGGTGTGCAACCAGTGCTCCACCCAGAACAGATGGTCCTCTGCATACCTGTAAATGGACCGGACCACATTATAGGCGTCATCAAAGGACTTCAAGTCGTCTTCCGACTTGATCAGGGCCCTGTACTCCGCGACGATCCGCTCCC
>CAYNYM010000358.1:4101-4339 GCA_964401325.1 uncultured Desulfobacteraceae bacterium
GTGCCCGGGGCCATGACACCCCCTTCTGGAGGTAGTAATCGGCACCGTTGTTCAGGGCGTCAATGGCGACATGGGCACGGTGTTTGCCGGCCCCGACAATCCGTTCCCTTTCTTCCGAGATCTCGTCCAGATTTCGTTCAATGCTCACGCCTTGTTCGAGTCTTTCTATGTAGCTCTGCATATAACTGAAGGGCACGTCCATCTTGTTGATCCAGCTTCCCTCGGAGTGATACCAACC
>CAYNYM010000359.1:0-4336 GCA_964401325.1 uncultured Desulfobacteraceae bacterium
CTTTGGGAATACCTTTCAGTGGCCCGGGAAAAAGAAGGCGACCGGTAGGCAGGATCGTGAGACACCTTCGGGTTTACGGCTGGGTGATCGCGTCGTCCATCCGGCCTTTGGCAAGGGGGTGATCGCGAAGATTACCGAAAAGGACAAGGTGGAGGTCCTTTTTGGAAAAGTAGGCCGTAAACTGCTGCATCTCGGATATACGACCTTGGAGAAGATTTGATTTCTGCATATCACGGTTAATTCCGCGCTGGGGGACATTCAGCCCTCAGCTCAATGTGTTCTTGAAAAGAGATTGACCTGACCAATCCATGGCTCAATGCGTTTTAATTAACCAAACTAGTCACAAAAAAATCGAACGGTTAGCATAAAGCTAAATTCCTGCAAAAAGAGAAAAACGTGTGATGGAAAAGGGAAAACTCTCCTACAAAGAGGCCATTCAATATCTCTATGGTCTTCAAAAATACGGTATAAAGTTCGGTCTTTCAAAGACCTCCAATATCCTTGAGGCCTTCGGTAATCCCCATCTTGGTCGGAAGTATATTCACATCGGGGGAACCAACGGAAAAGGTTCCGTGGCCGCCATGGTGGAGTCTATGCTTCTTAAAGCAGGGCTCAATGTCGGTTTCTACTCATCTCCACATCTCGTACGTTTTACGGAGCGTTTCCGCGTTAACGGAGCGCAGGTTGCCCCCGAGAAAATCGCCGGCATTGTGGAAGATTTGATAGGGGTTATCGATCCGGACCATCTCCCGACTTTTTTTGAAGCGACGACGGCCATGGCCTTGCTCCTATTCGCCAGAGAAGGCGTTGATATCTCCATTATGGAGGTCGGGATGGGGGGGCGTCTCGACGCCACCAATATCATCACACCCCTTGTTTCCGTCATCACAAACATTTCCCTCGAGCACCAGGATTTTCTCGGGCCCAGACTGGCAGATATCGCCCGCGAGAAAGCGGGAATCATCAAAAATGGTGTGGATTTGGTCACAGGCGCCAAGCAACCTCCCGTTGTTAAGGTCTTTGAATCCATGTGCAGAAAAAAAGAGGCGTCTTTTTTGCGGGTGGGGAGGGATTTCCGATACCGTGCGCATGCCTCTCATTTTAATTATTATGGCCTCAAACGTTCCTTTAAAAACATCGAGCTGAGTCTCAAGGGAAAATTTCAGCACAGGAATGCAACCCTTGCCCTCGCAGTCATGGAACTGCTGGAGGAAAAGGGGTTTCGGTTCACCACTCAGGACCTTCTCGATGGCCTGAAAGGCACAAACTGGCCGGGACGCATGCAGGTCATAGCAAAAAATCCGATCATTGTTCTGGACGGAGGGCACAATCCGGCCGCCATCAAGAAACTGTCCGAATCGGTCAGAGACTGTTTTACCTATAAGAGGCTCATCTTGGTCCTGGGGGTCATGGAGGACAAAGATATTAAAGGCATCGCCGAGGGAATCGTTCCTATGGCAGATTACGTGATTTACACCAGGCCGGGCTATTACCGCTCGGCAAGGCCGGAAAAACTTATGAGCGCGGCTGCGGTCTTCAAAAAGGAGGGAGAGATTCAATCCTCCATCCCGTCGGCCCTTGACAAGGCCGGCAAGATAGCCGATCCTGAAGACATGATTTTGATCTGCGGTTCTCTTTTTACCGTAGGGGAAGCCCTGCCCTGTCTCGATGCCGAGACTTACCCTGTCGAGAATATTTGATGAAGAGCGGACGGACCGACGATCGATCCACGGCTGAACCCATCGCAGGAATTATTCGGTTCCAAATATGTCATTATCTCTCGTATGACGAACGATCGCTGATGCTGACGACATGGGCATGAAAAAAAGACAAATTACAAATACACCTGCAAGATTGCGATGGATCCTCACATACATCACTGCGGCCCTTTTGTTTGCGGCCTGTGCGACTCCCTGCCATTCGAATAACGGCGCCCGGGTCGAGCGCATCCTCGATGACAGGGATGCCCGGTGGGAGATCATGGCCGACAAAATGAGTTACAGTCTTGACGACACCCTCTATATCGCAGAAGGTAACGTGACCATTACCAGAAGCGGCCAGGTCCTTTCAGCCGAAAGAGCCATGTACAATAACAATACCGGTATCGTGCAAGTCTTCGGGAATGTGCGGCTGGAGGCCAACGGTGACCTTTTTTCCGGTGAAACGGGCATCTTTGATCTCAAGAGCCACTACGGCCAGATCACCCGGGGCAGCCTGTTTTTAAGGGAAAACAACGTCCATATCCAAGGTACGTCCATGGTGAGGACAGGGCCGAATACCTATGTGGTCAGAGGTTGCCGCGTGACCACCTGCAACGGAGACATTCCTGACTGGAGCATTACCGGTTCGGAGGTCAAAATCACCCTGGAGGGCTACGGAAAAGTCAGAAACGCCGCCTTCAGGATCCGGAATTTTCCCGTTTTTTATGTCCCCTATGCCATTTTCCCGGTTAAAACAAAACGCCAGACCGGGCTGTTGCTCCCAAGATTGGGTTACTCCGATCTCAACGGCTATGACATTGAACTGCCCTTTTTTTGGGCCATATCCGAACAGATCGATGCGACCTTCTATGAGCGATACCTCAGTAAGCGCGGATTCATGCAAGGTCTTGAATTTCGTTATCTGACCAAAGACGAATCAAAGGGTGTTTTTATTTTTGATATCCTTTCAGACAAAATCGCAACAAAGGATCTGAGCGAACGAGAACAGGTGGATATCAGCCCATTTTCGAGGACCAATCAGACACGGTATTGGTTCAGGAGCAGTGCGGACCAGAAATTGCCCGGGGGTATGGAGGCCCGTCTTGACACGGATCTTGTGAGTGATCAGGATTATCTCAGGGAATTCAGGGGCAGTCTTTACGGGTTCCAGGCAAGGCCGGAACTGGAAGAGACTTCGGGAAGACCTGTGGATGACATCTATTCGTCCTTACGACGATCGGCCCTGAGGATGAGTCGTGACGGAGAGAGTTACAGCCTCCAGGCACTGGCCTCTTATTATGAAAATCCGATGAACCCGCCAAATGACAATACCCCCCAGCCCATCCTCGGTCTCAACTTCACGGGCCTTTCCAGGAGGGTGCCGGGGCTTCCTCTTTTCGCCGGGGTCGATGCGGAATATGACTATGTCTGGCGAGAGGAGGGTCAGAAGGGGCACCGAGCGTCCATTTCTCCGGCGGCAACCTATCCTTTACGACTGGGGCGCTATGCAGAGGTCCGGCAATCCCTTGCCCTGTTCCTGGGCACGCAATGGTTGGATGAGTCCTACGAGGGGATCGACCGATTGACCAGCCGTGCCTATGAATCAAAAACCACGCTTTCAACCATCATGGAGAAGGCCTTTGATTTTCGTTATGGGGATGTGAGGAAGCTGAATCATAAGATTACGCCTTCCCTGACCTACACCTATCGCGGGTATAACGAGGGCGACAAAGAGTCCCCCTGGTTTGAGCCCATCGACGAGGTAGGGGGGATCAATAAGATCACCTTCAGCCTCGAGAATCTGCTGAATGCAAAGAAAAAAAATGATAAAGGGGCGGTTTCCTACGCCCAATGGGCTTCTTTCACCCTGATTCAGAGCTATGATGTCAATGAAGCGCGCCGTGACGATGAGCCCTTAAGACCGAAACGTCCCTTCGATCCTTTGACAGGTGTTTTGAGTCTGAAGCCCTTCCGTTACCTTGATTTTCAAGCAATCACCCTATGGGATCATTACGAAAATCATGTTTCATACGCAGACCTGTCCCTCGACCTGAAACTGAGAAGATCCGGGGGAAGAACGGATATTCTCGAGATCGACTATCTGTATCAGAATGAGAGCAGCAAAAGCCTGAACTGCAACTCCGGGCGGCTCGATGAGATACGCGGGGCGTTCCAGTATCAGAATGAGAGCGGCAAAAGCCTGAACTGCAACCTCTATTTGAATTTGGATTATGGGTTTTCCGTCGGGAGTTCGCTGAGAAAGGACTTTGATAGCAGTGATGATTTGGAGACAACCTACTGGCTTGATTATGCCTCCCAGTGCTGGGGCGTTCGTTTGATCGTGGAGGATCTGGATGATAGCAAACGCTTCATGCTTGTCTTTCGGATCCCCAGCCTGGGGGAATTGAAGTCCCTATAGATGGAAAGACCGGAACCCGAATGACGAATCTCCCCAGGTTGGCAAGACCGGGAATTCTTCCCGAGGTGACAAAGAAAAAAGCCGTTTTTGAATGGAAACCGTCCGGGCAAAGGGCAACATGTGAAATCCTTTTTTTCCTTTGCTTGACACCCAAGGGGTCGAGCAACGCAAGGTCATAGGAGTGATCCTCCTTGAGCGCGTTCACCGCCTCACGCCC
>CAYNYM010000360.1:0-2766 GCA_964401325.1 uncultured Desulfobacteraceae bacterium
GGGGCAGACCAAGGAGCGAGGTGATGAAACTCCGGATCGATCCGGACAGGGCCCCCATGGAGGGCATACCCGTGGACCTTCGTGAGCCCCTCTACCGCATCTACCTGGAACATGCAGAAGGGGCGGTGAAACGGAGCGGACGCTTGTGGATCGACTTTGATCCCCTTTCCGACCCGGGACTCAAGAGCCCCTATCCCTTTGAAGGCCCCGTCCAGTTTTTGCCGGAGTCGTCCGGTGGACGAAGCATCCCATCGAGCCCCCTCCTCGGAGAACTCACCTGGCCCGAGGCAAAACGTCGATTCAAAGAGGTGGACGTGGCCCTTTTGCCCGTCGGATCCATCGAACAGCACGGTCCCCATCTGCCGCTGGACACGGACGCCTTTGATGCCCAATACCTGGCCCTGAAGGTAGCTGAGGCCTGCACCCCGCCCCTGCCCCTGGTCCTGCCACTGATTCCCTATGGCGTATCCTATCACCACGAAGATTTCAGCGGCACCCTGAGCGCCAGTCCCGAGACCCTTTTCCGCCTTGTTTATGAAATCGGCATGGGTGCAGCGCGCCACGGGATTACCAAGCTTGTTATCATCAACGGCCACGGAGGCAACGGTCCCGCCCTTCATTTTGCCGCCCAAATGATAAACCGTGACGCCCGCATCTTCACCTGCGTGGATACCGGGGAGACCAGCGACCCGGACATCGAGGCCATGACCGAGACCCCTAACGACGTGCATGCCGGAGAGATCGAAACCAGTACGACCCTTGCCGTGAGGCCGGATCTGGTCAAACAAGAGGCGGCCCGGAAATTTATCCCCAGGTTTTCCAGCCGTTATCTGGATTTCACGTCCAAACGCAGTGTGGGCTGGTATGCACGCGTGGCTGAACTTTCTCCGACCGGGGTCCTGGGTGATCCCACAAAGGCCACACCGGAAAAGGGCCGGCAGATGTGGGAGGTCATGATCAAACACCTTGTGGAACTGGTGGAAGAGTTGAAAGGTCTGACACTCGACGAGATTTACCAGAAAAGGTATTAATTCCAAGGGAGTTCGGAACGATGAAAATCAAACATTTGGATGCCTGGTCTGTGAGCATGCCCCTGGCGGAGCCTTATACCATCGCCTATGAAACGGTGACCCAAGCCACCAATATCTTCCTGCGTCTCGAGACGAACCGGGACATTGTCGGATATGGCTGCGCAGCGCCGGACAGGGAGGTGACCGGGGAAACCCCTGAAGGCGTCCTGAACACCCTTAATCGCATTGTAGAATCGTCCATCAGGGGTGCGGACCCTCTTCGCACGGCCCGGCTCCTCGAAAGGCTAAAGCCCAGGATGCAAGGACAGCCCTCGGCCCTGGCCTGTGTGGATATGGCTCTTTTCGACATCCTGGGTAAGGCCGCCCGGCTGCCGCTCTGGCGACTCCTGGGAGGATTCAGGGACCGGATAAAAACGAGCGTGACCATCGGCATCCTGCCTTTGGAGGAAACCGTCGCACGGGCCCGGGCATGGGTCGATCAGGGGTTCAGGGCCTTGAAGCTCAAGGGCGGGCTGGATGTGTCTTCGGATATCGAGCGAATCATGAAGGTGCGGGAGACCGTTGGAAAGGGGATCGAGCTACGCTTCGATGCCAACCAAGGCTTTGATCTGGAAGCATCCCTAAAATTCGTCAAAGAAACCCGCAGGGCCCGACTGGAGTTGATCGAGCAGCCCACCCCAAAGGGCCACCCCGATCTCCTGGGACGCGTAACGGACCAGGTGCCTATCCCGGTCATGGCCGATGAGAGCCTCTTGACCCTGAGGGATGCCTTCCGTATTGCCAGACACGGCCTGGCGGATATGGTGAACGTGAAACTCATGAAGGTGGGAGGGGTCTCAGAGGCCCTTCAGATCAATGCCGTGGCCCGCTCCGCCAGGCTGAAAGTCATGGTCGGATGTATGGACGAGGCCTCGCTGGCTATAGCCGCCGGACTTCATTTTGCTCTTGCCCGTCCCAACGTGGTTTACGCCGATCTGGACGGCCATCTGGGGCTTCTGGAAGACCCGTCAAAGGGCGCCGTCATTCTCAGAAACGGCACCCTCTTCCCGACCCCTCTGCCCGGTTTGGGTTTCGATATCTCCGATTGATCTCTTGCCCTATATGCTTTCAGATCCGGGAAGGCATCCGTTACGCCGGACCCACAAGGCCCTCCGGGCCTGCCTGCCACTGGAACGGGTTGTAAAAACAAAATATCGCCTTCCATGACACAACGGGGAAGGACTAATCGACGGCCTCCTTCAACGATTTGCCGGGGGTGAATTTGGGAACCCTTTTGGCCTTGATATCGATCATTTCGCCTGTTTGAGGATTTCTTCCGGTCCGTGCCTTGCGGTGCTCGACCTTGAAGGTCCCAAAACCCACCAAGGTGACCGTTTCATTGTTTTTCAAGGCGCCTGTTATGGTTTCAAAAACACGGTCTACGGCAGCCTTTGCCTCGGTCTTGGACGATACGACCCCCGCAACATTACTGATCAAATCTGCCTTGTTCATACTCTTTCATCCTTTCCCTAATTACTTTATTGAACAACTTCCTCTTTACCTGCCAGATGCAGGTCACTTATCCTTAAGCCAGAATCGTGCCATATCTATAATTTATTACATTTTATTTGAAAAGTGAAAGTGGAATAAAACCCTGAATTACAACTTCACACCAATAACTAAACCGGAGAAAAAAGTAAGAGTAAGATTTGCACCAAGTCCAACTGGCTATTTACATATAGGGAATGCAAGAACT
>CAYNYM010000360.1:2776-4332 GCA_964401325.1 uncultured Desulfobacteraceae bacterium
TTGTATTTCTTCCACCTGGAGTTTCCCCCCTGAAGAACCGGGGATTCCGATACCCCCCGGGGCGTGGAAAGACCTCTCCGGGCCTGATTCCGTTTACGGCCCCTCGGTCATCAAGGTTTTGACGTTAGGCATAAGGACGAACCATTAACAGAATGAAATCAAAGGGTTTTCCTGTTGGAAACCGAAAGGATGTCACGATCGACCTCGATCGGAATTACCGGTTCCGATGTTTCCTTGAAGCAGAATCCCGGGTTCCTCTCCCGATCCTTCAAGTGACCGAGGGCTACAGAAAACTCGATATCGCGGCCTCGAGGCCTAGGGTGGTGTCTTATTTTACATTGGACAGAGAGCATCGATCGTCGTATTCTGATTGGTATAATTTTGATTCGGATGCCTCCCCTTTCGCAGCACGCGGACAGACCATTTACGGCGATGATCTATCATTGTTTCAGCTAATCTAAAAGGTTTCAATTCTTCTTTTTGATCCGAGACCGTGCTTTCTTTTTTCAGTCGCTTCTTCCTACCCGGTTTTGCGCTTCATCGTTATTCCCCCGAAAGGCCCTCGGGCCAGATCTCCGGTGCCATGCATTCGAATCCCAATTCTTTTCAACCGCCTCGACCGCCATTTTTGTGCCTTATTAAGGGCGCTGCCCGTAAGGAAAAGAGGACCGCGCTCCCGACTTGTTTTTGCCCACGCCCCTATGGGAGATTTTCTCATGTCACATCACCCGACCGATGAAAAACGGCAGAAAAGAATTCAGGAACTGGAGGAAGAATTATCATGCCTCAAGCTTAAAGTACAAGAGAGTGAAAAGCGATTGAATTTGACCCTGAATGCCGTGAGCGACGGACTGTGGGATTGGGATGCACGGACCGGTGCGGTCTATCGCAGCCCGGGATGGTTCTCTATGCTGAGATACGAGACTGACGAACTGCCCGGTACGGTTGGCACCTGGAAACAGATCATACATCCGGAGGACAGAGACCGGGTGATGGCGTCCTTTCACGCCCATCTGGAGCGCAAAACACCCAACTTCGAATGTGAATATCGCTGCCGGATGAAAAACGGTGAATGGAAATGGATCATTGACCGGGCCAGGGTTGTTGAACGCGATAAGGACGGGCGGCCTTTACGCATGTTCGGTGCCCAGTCCGACATTCATAACCGCAAGCTGGCCGAAAAGGCCCTCAGACAGGCCCATGCCGGCCTGGAAAAACGCGTTAAAAAACGCACGGCTGATCTGGCGGCGGCCAACATGCGGATGGAAGCGCTCATCAATGCGATTCCGGACGTCGTCTATTTCAAGGATGTCGAAGGTCGGAACCTGCTCGTGAACACAGGATTCGAGGAATTGACGGGACTAAAACGCGAGGACATCATCGGAAAGACCGATGAAGAGATTTTCCCGCCCGAGCGGGCAGATTTCTTCAGGCTTTCCGACCGGGAGGCCGTCCAATCCGGGAGGCCTTTCCGACTCGAGGAAACTTCTCCGGGTCCTGGCGGCACCCTGATATATTTCGATACCATCAAGGCCCCCATTTATGACAAACAGGGC
>CAYNYM010000361.1:0-4303 GCA_964401325.1 uncultured Desulfobacteraceae bacterium
CATCTCCATCCAGAGCCTTTTACCCATATGCACCAGACTGATGTCTCCGGTGGCCAATCCGCGGATGGCCACGGTCGCAGCCTGGGTGCCGGTATTGCCCCCCATGGCCATGATCACGGGGAAAAAAAATGAGAGGGCGAGCAGGGTTTGCAGGGAAGACTCAAACTGGTTAATCACCACCGCAGCGATGATGCCGCCCCCGAGCCCGGCAATGAGCCAGGGAAGACGGGCCCTGGAAATTTTAAGAGGCGATTCCTCGGCAATTTCCTGACGAATCACACCTGCCATCAGGGTGATATCCTCGTCCACCTCCTCCTCAATCACATCCATGATATCATCATGGGTGATACGCCCCACGAGACAGCCCCGCTCGTCTATCACCGGAATGCTGACCAGGTCATATTTTTTCACCAGGTGAGCCACTTCCTCCTGGTCTTTGTCTACACTGACCGAAATCACTTCCGGGTTCATGATCTCACCCACTTTGGATTCCGGCGATTCCAATAGGAGATCCCGAAGGGAAATAATCCCCACCAGCCTCTCGAACTCATCCACCACATAGAGAAAGAAGAGGTTTTCGACCTCCCCCCGTTTTTCCCGGATGGTTTCTATGGCCTCCCGGATGATTGACTCGGCCTTAACCGCAACGAACTCCAGGGCCATGATACCGCCTGCCGTATCTTCGGGATAGGGCAGGAGTTTCCCGAGCTCTTCGGATTTATCGTCCTCCAGTGTATCGATAATCTCCTGGGCCCGTTCCGCAGGAAGATCTCCGACAACATCGGCCGCGTCGTCAGAATCCAATTCCCGGACGATCTCGGTGATTGCCCGGGTGTCGAGGTCACTGAGAATGCTTTCCTGGACAGGGGCTTCTATTTCTACGAGGATATCACCGGCTCCCTCGGGCTCAAGTATTTCAAAAATATAGAGACGTTCATCGGACTTGAGGTGCTCGATAAGATCAGCCACATCCGCGGGGCGCATGTCTTCGATCAGCTCTCTCAGGAGTTGCCTGTTTTCCGCCTTGATGTGGTCTTTTGCCCTCTCGATCAGTTTTTCACTGAGGAGGTGATTGGAATTTTCCACCAGAGGATCTCCCAAACCTACATTTCTTTGATCTTGTCTCGCATAAAATGCTTAAATTGGGTAGATTCCAAACTATTTACACCCAATTCATTAAGGGGCACCTCCGCCCTTGCGGCACTCTTGTGCCCGCCCGCCGAGCCCAGCCCGCCAAAGAGCTTTTGGGCCATTTTTCCCGCATCGAGGCGAAATCCTGCGTTTCTCAGGATGACAATCAGTTTTTGTCCGTAAAAACCCGACACAATGCACCAGGTCGCTTCCCCCATCTTTAGAAAGAAATCCGCGATCATCACAAGAACATCCGGATCATTCACCCGTCCCATATGAATCAACGCCTTGTCCTTTTGAAACTCCAGATTCTCAATGGCGGCCTTGAAGCTTGCCAAGGTTTTTTTGGTCATTTCAGATGATTCTATCTTCTTGATGATATGAATATTGGAAAACTCATAGAGGTATCTGAATGCGTCAATATCGCTTGGGATCGAGGGTCTTGCGAAATTGTCCGTGTCGGTTTTGATCCCGTAGAAGAGGGCCGTGGCCAACCTGGGGGAGGGTTTAATTTTGGCCGCCCTGAGATATTCGGTCATGATGCTGGAGGTGGCGCCGTATTCCTCTCGGATATCCACGAATTGTCCGACGGAATCAGGGTCCGGAGGGTGATGATCAATAATGATATCAAATCTGCGTTTACCGAACCTATCGTCATGACGCGGTTGCGAATCCACGATGCCCCACTTGGTGATCGCGGCGGTGTCGAGTTTTCTGATGTGTTTCAACTCGATATTCAACTGTTTTATCAGCGCCAGGTTATCCGCCCTTTTGATCGCGTTGATATGATAGATACGGATTTTTTTGACCTTTCTCCAAAAAAACCGTTTAAGGGCCAGGGCACTGGCAATGGCATCAGGGTCGGCATTGATGATAACGGCAAGGACATCCTCGGGGGACACGACCTCGGCCAGTCTCCTGCATTTTTCCGCATGAGAGATTGATTTGCCAAAGGGATGGGTCATTATCACCGAGGTTTCTTCACTGAGCATATATTGTTTCCTCGCCTGGCTCGCGTATTCCGTGGTTGGACGATTCCGTCCCAACACAAGAAAGACCACGGTCATGCCCGCAAATTCGGATAATCGGTATCAATCTTTTACCATATAGGACGGGTCCCCAGAATTCAACGTAAAATCCGTCCAGCAGGTTCACCAGGGCCAAACCTTCTCAAGATACTTTAGATTGGGGATCAGATCTTCCTCCCTGTGAGGTTCCAGGGTGATGATGGGTGGTTCTTTTCTCTCCCTTTTCAAGGACTCCAAGAGCGCTCGGAAGTCAACGATCCCGTCACCCATTCTCGAGTGATCGTCCCGAAGGCCTCGATTGTCATGAAGATGCAGCTCTCCGAGATAGGGGCCGAGTGCATTCAGCCACACATTCATCGGGGTACTTGCAAAAGCGGCGTGATGCCCCACGTCCAGGCAGAAGCCGACATTCAGATGGCGCAGTCTTTCAAGCAGCTTGGAGAGAAACACAGGGTCATGTTCATAGACATTTTCCAGCATCAAACGGACGCCCTGCTCTCCTGCCCTCAAAGCGAACCAGGACCAGGTTTCCAAACTGTTTTCGAGCCAAAGGTCTTCTATGAAACCATACCGCTTCAGGTCATAGCCTGCATGGCAGACCACGGACTTCGGTTTGAAGACCTCCGTCACCCGAAGGGTCTGCTCGAAACGGCGCCTCGTCAGAGCCCGCACATCCGGGTCGGTCGATCCCGGTGACAGGTCCATAAACGGCGCATGCAGGGTGATTGAAAGTCCTTTTTCATGAAGTTTTCTGCAGACATCGCGGAATACAGCCGGATCGTACTTTTCCAAGGCCACGGCATCAAGACCCACCTCCGGATTGATATTGCATTCCGTGAACAGGGTAAGATATGACTCGCACAGCATTCTAAAAGGTATGTTAACCTGCACCCTTCGAATGATCGGGTACAAGGCGTCAAGCCCTCTCAGTTCATTGACATCAAAGCCTTTTCTTTTATAAGATTTCCTTTTCTTATCCATGGCAACGTCCTTTTGGGAAGGGGAGATGCTATCTTTTTTCCATCCATTTCTCCGGCATTCACTCTTGTCCGGACCTGTTCCGCCGTGAATGCCTTTTTGGTTGGACCAAGCACAGGACACTTAAGGGAGGGGTCATCACCCATGAGATCTTACCTGATAGATGAAATGACACGATCCGATATACAAAAAATGCGGGGGTTTCTGCAGGAAAACGCCGGAAAATCCGATCTTGATTCGCTTTACTGGGGCCGTTTGCCCCAAGACCTTCTCAGTGAGACACAATATATGCACTCAGACTGCCAGCCCCATGTTTTTGCCATTGAACTCGGAGAAGACTGGATCAAACTGGAGCTCTTCATTCGAAGCCTTGCCGGCATGAATTGTGATTGCCAAGGCTACTGCACATCCCAGCAAAGATCCTTTATCATGAATTTCGTCGACAGGGCTTTGAAAGATCTTCACATAAAAACTTGACCGCTAATCCTCAAGAAGGGCTTTTCTAATCTCCTCCTTGATGAGCATTGAGGCATCCCTGTTCCCAAGGTATCCAACGCGAATCACGACCTCCGTTTCCTGTGAGGATTTGTATCTGAGCGAAACATACACAGGTTTCGAATCCGCCCTTCTGGCCTTGATTTTCCCGGCGGTAAGGTCATGTTTCTGGTCAAGAATCTGCAGGTTTAGCCTTTCGAGTCCCGCCATGGAGGCCTCCCAGGTCTCCATATACGAAGCCTTGTAGATCACGGTCAAAGCACCCTGGTAGTATTTGTAGCCGGCCACGCCGGCGGCGCTTCCTGCTCCAAAAAGCACAAGGGGAGCACAGCTCGCCAGGCAGCACAAGGTTATCCCCAGTAATAGTCCCCTTTTCATCCCGGACAAACCACCCTTTCCCATGAATGATAATAGGCAACACCGACAATTCACCCGGCACCCCGCAAACGAGGATGAATTATTTTCCGGATAAAATTCAGCATTAATTGCTCAGTATAAGGTAAAGCGATTACATACTGTTTAGAGAAAATGATGTCAATAGAATACAATGAATTTGACTTGATAATCGTTATCTGCTAATCAGAAGATTTGCATTTAAGACCATGGAGGAGCACCTGATGGATTATAAACAAACACTCAACCTGCCGAAGACACAATTTCCCATGAAAGCC
>CAYNYM010000362.1:0-4270 GCA_964401325.1 uncultured Desulfobacteraceae bacterium
TCCGATCAATCCGGGGACCGCCACCTTTCTTTCGAGGGGCCTGGAGGAGGCGGCAAAGAGCGATGCCGCCCTCGTGGTCATTCGGCTGGATACCCCCGGGGGTCTGGGTTCTTCCATGCGAACCATGGTCAAGGGGATACTGAATTCACCGGTGCCGGTTGTGGTCTATGTGGCCCCGCAGGGAGCGGGTGCGGCATCTGCAGGCGTGATGATCACCATGTCCGCCCATGTGGCGGCCATGGCGCCGGGCACCAACATCGGGGCCGCGCATCCGGTCACGGCCGGGGGGAAGGATATCCAGAAGACCATGTCCGAAAAGGTGGTCAATGATATGGCCTCCTACGTGCGGGGAATTGCAAGGGACAAGGGGCGGAATGCGGAATGGGCCGAGAAGGCCATTCGTGAGAGTGTCTCCATCACGGCGGACGAGGCCGTGAAAAAGAATGTGGTGGACCTCGTGGCCGCCAATATGGATGAACTCCTCGAGCTTCTCAACGGGCACGAGATCACGCTCAAGGCGGGAAAGGTTACGTTGAATACCGAGGGGCTGGTCAAGACCCATTACCGACCGGGCTGGCGGGACAAAATCCTGAGAATGATCAGTGATCCCAACATCGCCTATCTGCTCATGATGATCGGAATGGCAGGCCTCTTCTTCGAACTGGCCCATCCCGGGGTCATTTTTCCGGGGGTGATCGGGGCCATTTCCCTGATCCTTGCCTTCTATTCTTTCCAGACCCTTCCGGTCAATTATGCAGGGCTTCTATTGATCGTGCTCGCCATCATCCTCTTTATTGCCGAAGTGAAGGTGGCCAGTTACGGCATCCTTTCCCTGGGCGGCCTCACGTCACTGATTCTTGGCTCGATTATGCTCTTTGAGGATGCCAGAATCTCTCTCAAGTTCATGACCCCGACCGTTATCCTGGTCGGGGGCTTTTTCGTCGCGGTTTCCACCTTGGCCTTCAAGGCCTACAGGACCAAACCGAAGAGCGGCATGGAGGGATTGGTCGGAGAGGTAGGTTTGGTCAAGGATACCATCGATCCCGAGGGGCGGGTGTTTGTGCATGGTGAAATCTGGCGGGCCGTCAGCAGTGCCAGGATCGAACCCGGTCAGCGGGTCGTGGTGGAGAGCATGGACGGTCTCGTCCTGAAGGTCAAGGTCTATAGTAAAGACGTAACTCACACAGAAGGAGGATAGGAGATGCCTTTTCTTGTCTTTATCGTAGTGCTGGTTGTTCTGTTCCTTTGGGCGGCCATCAAGATCCTGCGGGAGTATGAGCGGGGCGTCATTTTTCGACTCGGCCGGGTGATAAAGACCAAGGGACCGGGATTGATCCTCCTCATTCCCGTGATCGATAAGATGGTCAAAGTCAGCCTCCGCCTTGTTGCCATGGATGTCCCACCCCAGGATGTCATCACTCGGGACAATGTTTCCATCAAGGTCAATGCGGTGATCTATTTTCGGGTCATGGAACCGACCAAGGCCACCATTGAAGTGGAAAATTTTCTGTTCGCCACTTCCCAGTTGGCCCAGACGACCCTGAGAAGCGTGTGCGGCCAGGTCGAGCTGGATGAACTGCTCTCAGAGAGGGATAAAATCAACACAGAGCTTCAGAGCATTTTGGATAAACACACGGACCCCTGGGGCATCAAGGTTACCACCGTGGAGGTGAAGCACATCGATCTGCCGCAGGAAATGCAGAGGGCCATGGCCAGGCAGGCGGAGGCGGAAAGGGAAAGACGGGCCAAGGTCATCAATGCCGAAGGGGAGTTTCAGGCAGCGACACGTCTGGCAGAAGCGGCGGCAATCATCCAGAAGTATCCGGAGGCCCTCCAATTACGGTATCTCCAGACCCTGAGGGAGATCGCCGCTGAAAACAATTCTACAACCCTGTTTCCCATCCCTATTGATCTCTTGAAACCGTTCCTCAAGAAGGGCTAGCAAGAGGGCGGCGGACGCGGATTTGTGGGGTTGAGATAAAATTTTAAAAGAAAGGAGTAATCAAAGGATTTATGGACGAAGAAATCAAGAAAGAAGAGACTCAGGAAGAGGTACAAGAGCCTGTAAAGGATGAGGTCAAGGAAGAGGCGGGCAAGGACACGGAAAAGACCGCCCCTGAAGAGGATAAAGAAAAGCCCCTCGACAAGATGACGGCCAAGGAGCTGAGAGAGCTGGCCATGGAGATCCCCGGCATTAGCGGCGTCCATGCCATGAAAAAGGAAGAGTTGCTGGCCGTCATCAAAGAGGAAAGAGGGATTGTCGATGAGAAGCCGGCAAAGAAGAAACAGGCCGTAGCGGGAAAAAAATTCACCGTCAAAGAATTGAAGGCGAAGGTTGCCAAATTGCTGGAGGAGAAAAGGGCTTTGCCCTCCAAAGCGGAGCGAAAGAAGAGGGATGTTTTGCGTCGCCGCATCAACAGGCTGAAGAAACAAACAAGAAGGGTGGCCTAGCTCCTTGACCGGTCCATGGGAATTGCCGCGGGGCAGGGTGGAATCGGTATCCGCCACCGCCTCTTCCTGTCGGACGGCCCTTGAGTACACCGGGATCGAGGAGCAATCCCTTTGAGCGTGGATCAATAGCTTCTTCTACGATATGAGCAGGCGTGTTGAGATATCTCAGGGCCTGCTTTTGTCGTCTCTTGTGGTGCGGAGAACTTGAATCGTGACTTGTGTTCAAGATATGTGGATGTTTTGAATCACCGTTCGAGTATGCACCTCGAAGATTTGAACGGGGAACTGCCCCTTGTCCGGTGGGGCTTTATTGGGGTGATAACCGAGGCGATTGACAACAATGACCCAGACGAAAATGAGAGCCGGGACCATGAAAACGGTCGCCGTTGTGACCGCAGCAGGTGCCGGGGTTCGGATGGGCGCACAGGTCGCCAAACAGTTCCTCGAGATCGACGGAAAACCCCTTCTCGCGCTTACCCTCGAGAGGTTTCAACAGTGCCCTGAAATCGACGCCGGCATCGTGGTCGTCCCCACGGATGCCGTGACATTCTGCAAAAAAGAGATCGTGGAGCGCTACCGCCTGAAGAAGTTCAACAAGGTGGTGGCGGGAGGCGCAAGGCGTCAGGATTCCGTTCGAAAGGGAATCGAGGCCTCCGGGGGGCATTACGGGCTGGTCCTGATCCATGACGGTGTCAGGCCCTTTGTCAAGGGCGAACTGATCGGTCGGGCCGTAGCGGCTGGTGTGCAATACCGGGCCGTCATAACGGGGCTTCGTGCAAAAGAAACGGTCAAGCAGGTGGGAGAGGACGGGCTCGTGCAGAGGACCTGCGATCGCAGTCGAGTTTGGCTTATACAGACCCCGCAGGTCTTCCGTTATGAGGATATCCTCACAGCACACCGGCGTGCCCGCCAGGAAGGCTGGGAGCATGTGACGGATGACGCCCTGCTCATGGAGAGGATGGGAATCCCGGTCCAGGTCATCGAGGGTTCGGAAGACAACCTGAAGATCACAACCACTCACGATCTTGACCTGGCCAGGTTCCTGCGCGCCCGGGAAAAGGGCCTGCCCGTCTGATTTGCAGGGGCAGAAGAATTCAACGATGATCGGACTTTGAGACAATCTGGGAAGGTATGCATCTAAGAATCGGAACAAGGGGGAGTAAACTGGCTCTTGCCCAGAGCGAATGGGTCAAGAAACAGATCGAGCAGAGACATCCTGACACCCGGGTGACCCTGGTCAAAATCAAGACACAGGGTGACAAGATCCTGGATTCCCCGCTGAGCAAGATCGGGGGAAAGGGGCTCTTTGTCAAGGAGATCGAGGAAGCCCTTGTCAGGAAGGATGTGGACATGGCCGTCCACAGTATGAAAGACGTCCCGGCTGAACTCCCGGATGGGCTCGAAGTTTCCGTATTCCCCGAGCGGGAGGATCCCTGTGATGCCTTCGTTTCCCTGACCTATCGGACTCTGTCGGAATTGCCCAAGGGGGCATCCGTTGGAACAGGCAGCCTGAGGCGCTCTGCACAGCTCTTGAATATGAGGCCCGACCTGGTGATCGTCTCGTTGCGGGGAAATGTGGGTACTCGCCTGAGAAAGCTGCAGGATGAGGGTCTTCATGCGGTGATTCTTGCATCCGCGGGGCTCAGACGTCTGGGTCTTTCCGACAGGATCAGTCAGAGCCTTTCGCCGGAGATATTTCTGCCGGCCATCGGTCAGGGATCCCTTGGGTTGGAGTTGAGGACAAATGATGAGGCGGTGAGGGATCGGGTCGAATTTCTGAATCATGAGAAGACGGCGATCCCGGTTCGTGCCGAGAGGG
>CAYNYM010000363.1:0-4255 GCA_964401325.1 uncultured Desulfobacteraceae bacterium
GCTGATAAACTCCTTTCTGAGAAGGAGACCGGTATCCGGAAATCGGTCCGCATGGTTCAGCAGATGGTCGACATCATAACGGAAGACGACACGACCTTTTTTTCGCTGAGCACCATCCGTATGTATGACGACTACACCTTCATTCACTCGCTGAATGTGGCGCTCCTTGCCATGTCACTGGGTAAGCGGATCGGGATGAAGCGCAAGTCCTTGGAAAAGTTGGGTCTTTGCGGATTGTTTCACGACTTGGGCAAGATAGAAATTCCCAAACGAATCTTGAATAAGAGAGGAAAACTAAACGATTCCGAATTTGAGGAAATCAAAAAGCACTCTATAAACAGTGCGATGCTGATCTTAAAGCTGAAAACCGACAAATACCGCAAGGTCCATCTGTTTATCTCTCCGTTCGAGCACCATATTCGATATGATCATTCCGGGTATCCATCGATTGACAAAAGGCACCCCATCAGCCTGTTCGGCCGAATCCTAACGATTGTGGATGTGTACGATGCCATTACATCCCCGCGTATATACCGGCCGACCTCCATGAGCCCGGATAAGGCCCTGGGTCTTATGCTCTCTGATTCAGGGAAATATTTTGACCCGATCCTCCTCAAGGTCTTCGTTAACATGCTCGGCGTGTACCCCATTGGAACTCTTTTGAGACTGGATAGCGGCGAAATTGGTCTTTCCCTGCACAGCGCCCAAAAGACAGATCAAACACGGCCAAAGGTTCAGTTACTCACGCCGAGCTCCGATGCGCAGTATACAAAGGGCAAGATCATCGACCTTGCCGAACGCAACCCCGGGACAGGCGATTACAAGTGGAACGTCATTAACACCCAGCATCCGGCCGCACTCGGCATTCAGCCTGCCAGCTATATCCTGTAGTGCGTGTCACCCCTATTTGGCTGTTGTGGCTAAGCAAAATATCGATTATGGCAACCTTGCTTTTTCCATCGAGTATGGCGCTTTTTGACGACCCCAGCCATTAGCCCCTCTTTCCGATCCTTTCCGGCACGAAATAAATGCTTTAATGGTGGTCTGCCCCCCTCTGATATGGTATGCCATCATGCACGAAAAAAATTTGGCATGGGCTTTTCCACGAACCGTCTCTCATCCCAGGATCCAACCCCATGAAAACATTGGCAACCGTTAAACCTGTGTGCATCCCGGAACGCATTCTTTCCTGGTATGCCCGACACCGAAGGGATCTCCCCTGGCGAACGACCCGAGATCCCTATCGCATTTGGATCTCCGAGATTATGCTCCAACAGACCCAGGTGGATACCGTCATTCCTTATTATCACCGTTTCATGGAGCGATTTCCCTCGGTCGAGGACCTGGCAAAGGCATCCATGGAAGACGTTCTCAAGGTCTGGGAGAATTTAGGCTATTACAGCCGAGCCCGCAACCTCCATGCTGCGGCCGGGCAGTTGGTTAACCGCTTGGGAGGCCGTTTCCCGGAAAACAGGCTAGACCTGCTTCTCCTGCCGGGCATTGGCCCTTACACGGCCGCGGCGATTCTGAGCTTTGCCTTCGCAGAACAGATCGCGACCGTTGACGGCAACGTCAAAAGGGTCCTGGCCAGGCTCTTCGCCGTCCCTGAACCCATCGACCAGGCCCCAACCCTAAGCCGTCTTCAAGATCTCGCCGCTGAACTGGTGCCGGAAAGGGGTTCATCCGAATTCAACCAGGGCCTGATGGATCTCGGGGCGACCGTTTGCACCCCTCGCAGCCCCTCTTGCCGGTCCTGCCCCCTTGAGGACACTTGCCTGGCCTATCAAGAGGGCCTCCAGGAGACCCTGCCGATCAAAAAAAAACGCGCTCCCCTGCCCCACAGGGACGTGACGGCCGCCGTTATCCTGGATACCGAACACAGATTACTCGTTGTCCAAAGGCCCCCTAAGGGCCTTCTCGGAGGTCTCTGGAAATTCCCCGGTGGTGAAAAGGCCCCTGGGGAAACCCTGAAGAAGGCCCTGAAGCGGACGGTTCATGAAGAGTTGGGGATTACCATACAACCGCAAAAGGCCCTGGTCACGGTAAATCATACCTTTACGCACTTCCGAATGACCCTTCATGCCTGGCAATGTGTCATGGAAGAAGGAAACCCAAAGGCCCTGGGATGCGAAAAGTGGAGGAAGGTCGAAAAGGACCGCCTTTCGCGTCTTCCCTTTTCCCGGGCGGATAGAAAAATCATCGAGGCCCTTTGCGGGCATGACATCCTCACCTTTTATTTTGACATGACATTAATGAACGCTTATTCTGATTGACTTTGCAAGGGCCCGGGGGACAGGAGAACCGGCCGCTGGATTCAGCAGATATGAGTAAGACACAAGCCCTGATGCAAAAAGCCAAAGGAGATTTGCTATGGACAAGTGGTTGGAACAGATCGATGCGTGCACGAATTGTGAGAACTGTATGGAAGTGTGCCCGACCTACCGCGTGACGGGTGAAAGGCTTTTCTCTCCCATGGGAAGACTGGAATCGGCAAGAGGGATTCTGGCAGCCGGAAAAGCAGAAGCAGAAAGCATCAACAGTCTCTATAACTGCCCCAAATGCATGGCCTGCGAAGCGGTCTGCCCTGAAGGCATCGAAGTGACCAAAATTGTGGCAGCGGCCAGGAACAGGACCGTTGAGAGGGGCAAGGGGCCTCTCAAGCCGCACAAAAAGGTCATTCGGGGTATCCTGGACAAGGGCAATTCCGTGAACGGAGATCCGGCCAAAAGACTGGAATGGCTGCCCGAACCATTTGAACCTCACTCCTCGGATACCCTTCTTTATGTCGGGTGCCTTCCCTCCTATCTCGTGAAGGATGCCGCGACCTACTCGTATCTGGTCTTAAAAAAACTGGGCGTCGATTTCATGATCCTCGAAGACGAAGGATGCTGTGGCACCTACATCTATGAGGCCGGAGAAATCGAACGGGCAAGAGACTATTTCGCCAAAAATGTGGAGCGTTTTGCCCGGCTGGGGATAAAAAAAATGATCGTGCCCTGCAACGGCTGTTTCAAGTGCTTTAAATATTTCTATCCCGAGTTGCTGGGTTCCATTGACTTCGAGGTCTCTCACCTCGTTCAGACCCTCTATGACGAGCTCAAAGACCGACCCGAAATCCTCAAAAAAATCGAGAGGGAAATGACCTATCAGGATTCCTGCAGGCTGGGACGCGCAGAGGGCGTGACCGAGGAACCCAGGGATCTTTTGAGATGGTCCGGCGCTACCCTGAAAGAACTGCCCCAAACCCGTGAGCACACCCCCTGTTGCGGATCAGGCGGCGGGATTCGGTCGGCCTTCAGAGGACTCTCTTTTGATATCGCGAAAGATCTTCTCTCGAATGTGGCATCCGAAAATCTGGTGAGCCCCTGTCCCTTTTGCACCTTCAACCTTGGATATACGAACAAGAAAGCGGGCATGGAAAAACAGGTGACCTATATCAGCAAAATTCTATGGGAATCTCTGGCTTAGAGGCTCATGGTCTGAGACCCGAGTGAGGCTCGGCCGCCCTCCACTGTGCCCCCGATTCTTCTCATCATCCGGCAGAAACGCTTCCCCGTTTCAGGGTGACGGCCGTGCCTCGGGCCGCTTCATGCGGCTTCTATAAATCACGTCTCGGAAACCAAAGAACTGGTTTTCACACCAATTAGCAGCATTCGCAATATGCTGTCCTTTTTGCAATGAATTGGGGTGTTCACCCCATTGTCTAAGTGAAATAAGCAATATTAATATAATTTGATAAGACATTAATTTTAAACCGGATACCCACCTGGCTATGGCATGTCCCGCAATGCCGCTGAAGCAACTTTTTACCATTTGTAACTGTTCGGCTCTATGAAAAGCATTCGGCGAGAAATGGCGCATGTCAATCTCTTATCAAAAACGAAAAACTGCCTGTGAATCCGCACAAGATCATCACAAAGGCGAGCAAAAAGAGATTGAGGGAGGGGTAAGATGAACTTCTTGAATCCCAAGATTTTCAAGGTATTCCTGATTCCGGCAACGGCCTTTGCCCTTCTTCTCATGGGGGCAACCTTGACCCGGGCAACCCCTGTCGAAAAAAAGCCTGACAGGGGCGAGGAGTACGGCAGGAGCCACACAAAAAACATGACAGCCGATCACGCCAAGTTCGAAGTCCTTCAAAAGGCTTTCACGAGCGGTCCGGAAGTCACCAAAGCCTGCCTAAGCTGCCACACGGAGGCGGCCAAACAGATTCAGAAGACCATCCACTGGACATGGATCTGCCCGGCCGACACCA
>CAYNYM010000364.1:0-4255 GCA_964401325.1 uncultured Desulfobacteraceae bacterium
CGGTTGCGTTATATGGTCCCGGTCGGACCCAAGGACCAGATCAACATCGATGAGACCATTTACCAGACCATGAAGAATGCGGGGGAAATAGAGATCGTCTTCGACCGCAGGCTCAAGGACCGCTTGAAAGTGATCCTGGCCATTGATAACGGGGGATGGTCCATGGATCCTTATATCGCAGTGGTTCAGACCCTTTTCCATTATTCCAGGGCCCAGTTCAAGGACCTCAAGACCCTTTTTTTTCACAACACCATTTATGACACCCTCTGGGAGGACCCCCCCAGGATTCGAAAGGCCGTTAAGGTTGACGACCTGGTGCGTCTCGATCCGGACACGAGATTTATCATTCTGGGCGATGCCAGCATGGCGCCCTATGAACTCATGGCCACGGACGGTTCGATTCACCTGGAGGAGCGATCCGGTCGCCCCAGTTACGAGCGGCTCCAGTTCATTGCCAAGACCTTCCCCCACTCGGTCTGGCTCAATCCCAAGATGGCCATTGAATGGCCCTACACCCGGACCATCCATGTTATTCGAGAAATTTTCCCCATGTTTGAGCTGACCCTCGACGGCCTGGAAAAGGCAGTCAGGTATTTGATGAGCAAGAACTGAATCGAGGCTCTATCCAGCACCGTCTTTTGAAGCCCGATACCGAAAATTGTTTTGGTGCCGGGCTTTTTACTATATTCAGCTTCTTGAAAAGAGATTGTCATGACCTATCCAGAACTGAATACGTTTCAAATACCTGTCCGGTTATTTTTTTAAGAAAAAAGCCTCTTATTGATGGAAAACCGACGACCCCACATGTTTCCCTCTTTTGCATGAGCAGAGGGGCCTTGGGTGATATTACGCCGGGGTCGGCCGATTCGATTCAGGGAGCCGGTCATCGGCAAGGGCATATAATGCCCTGAGCCGTTCGAGAAAGTCAGGAGAATATAGGCCGCATGAAGAAGAGAGAATGAAACCGCCTTTGCGGGAAAGCGGCCCGACGGAGTTCGAAAAAACGTCTTTTCGGGAGGCGTCCAGAAAAGGTGCCTGAAGAAGTTCGGCATCGATCCCGGCCATCAGGGTCAGTCGTGAGCCGTTCCGTTTTTTCAGGGAGGCCAGATCCAACGCGCTGCCCTGGCAGGCGGCCAAACCTTCGAAGGCGCAATCGATGAGATCGTCGATAAGGGCGCCGATATTTCCGCAGGAGTGGAAGAGAGCGCGTGTCCCGGCCCGATGATGGATAAGGCCGGAAATTTTCTTATAGAAGGGCATGAAGGTCCCGCGAATCTCCTCCGGGTTGAAATAGGTGCTTTTCTCCGATGCGATATCATCGGCGATGATGAAGGCGTCGAGCGCGAATTCTCCGGACTCCCGGATGAGATTTTCGACCCCTGCGGCCTCTTGGGCGTAGGCGGATTCAAAATGAGCCCTATCCCTTGCCCGGAGGGTGAAAACCTCCATGAGGCCCTTGCTTTGGGTCAGCCGCTGGAAGGGACCGTCGACAACCACCGCTGTAAAGAGGTCCTTGATTTCTGAAAGTGTTTGAATTTCTTCCAGTGTAAAATACCGGTATCCCTGGGTCTCATCGCGCCGGGCCTCCTCTGCGAGGGGAAGTACGAGCAGATCCATACCCATGCGTCGGCAGAAGGCTGCATGGCCTGCCACATGATCTTCGAGCCCCGCCTGGGCGAGAACAGCCGTTCCCACCCAGACCTCCCCCCTGGGAATCCGATGGGATATCCGATGCTCAAAGGCCTTTTTGACCCTATTTTTTGACTCGTTCATGCCAGAATATGCCCCAGGGATTCCATCCTCTCTTTGACCTGTCCTTTGATGTCGGAGAGTGTCCCGAACTCAATTCGCAGGATGCGTTCGATGTCTTTTTCCTGGGGCAGGAAAGGCGTCCATTCGGCAAGATCGTAGCCGATGGTCTTTACCAGCATATTGGCACCGTGCACGAGCCTGATCATTTCATTATCCAATCCTGCCGCCTTCGGTTTGTGGTGATACTTTGCTACCTTCATGTATTCTTCGGAAAAACCCCATTTCTTGAGCAACGCCGCACCGAAATCAGTGTGAAACCGGGGAAAAATTTGACGGATTTTGGCGCTGTTGAGTTCTTCTTCAAAGCGGTCCTCCCTTTCAAGCTCACTGAGAACCTGAAGAAGGAGAAGTTTACCGATATCGTGAAAAAGCCCCATCAGGAAGTTTTTTTCCGTGGCCTTCTCCCCTTGTTGTTCCGCAACGATCTCGCAGGCGCACGCGCAGGCAAGAGAGTGCCTCCACATCTTCTCCAGCAGGGAGGAATACTTTCTGTCCGCATTGATGTAAAGGGTCTGGTTGCAAATGGCCGTGACATATTGCCGGGTCGTCTTTACCCCCAACCTGGTGATGGCCTGTTCCAGGGAGGTGTTTTCCTCAACCCCGCGATAAATCGGCGTGTTGGATACGCTGATGAGCTTGGCTGAAATGGCCGGATCCTGCTTGAGAAGGGACGCGATTTGGTCAACACCGGAGTCGAGCCGGACGAGCTCTTTGAATTTCAGAGCGATTCGGGAAAATGGGGGTAAACTGATGCCCCCCGTTTTGAAACGGGAGGATATCTCCTCGACAATCCCGGGCCTCTTCCCTGCCGGGCCGTTTTCCGAGGGTGAAAGGGTCGGGCCGTCCGTGCGGTTAAATATGCTCAGCTTCTCGAGTCGTTGGGTCAGTAAATTTTTTTCAAAGGGTTTAACGATGTAACTGTCACATCCTGCCTGGATGCATTTCATGACCGTCCCCTTGTCCGCCTGAGAGGAAACGACCAAGATTTTTACCTTTTTTTGGAGGGGGATGTCCCATGATTCCTCCAGCTGGCGGATTTCATGAAGGGTATCGATTCCTCCTGCCCCGGGCTCGGATATATCCAGGGTCATGAGATCGAAAGGAGCCCAGTCCGCCCAGGCTTGCTTAAAGGCAGAGGCTGCCTTGGATGTCTGATCGGCTGTTTCGCATTCCCCAAATTCTTCCAGGGTTTTTCGGATCGTTTCTCGGCTCTGTAAATCATGATCGACAACAAGAATTCTCATTCCACCCTCTTTGCAAGAATCTAAATATCGGGTATGAGTTTAGCCTTTTGAAAAGAGATTGTCATGACCTATCTAAAGCTGAATGCCTTTCAAAAAGCCCAACAGTGACAATCGCGGCGGTTCCTTTACCTATTTGGTTATGTCATTATTGGTAGGCGTAGAAAGGATGATATTTCAAGGGACGTCTAAAGCCTTCCACCCGACTCGACCAGGCTTTCGAGACCCTTCCTGTCGAGAATCCTGATGCGGGAACCCTCTGTTTCGATCAGTCCCGAGGCATTCATTTTTTTCAGGATGCGGGAGAGTGTCTCGGGGATCGTCCCGAGCAGACTGGCAAGTTGTCCCTTTGAAATGGGCAGCTGCAGGTGCCGAGAGCCCCTATCCCTTTCGCTCAGATAGAGCAGATAGGCCGCCAGTCGACCGGGAACTTCCTTAAGGGAGAGGTCGTCGACGAGGCGGGTGAAACGACGCAGCCTTTTGGATAGGATGGCGAGCATGTTCAGGGCCAGGGAAGGATTCCGGCCTATCAGGCCGGTGAAGGCTTTCCTGGTAAAGAAAAAAAGCCGGCTCTCTTCGATGGCCTCGGCATTTGCCGGAAAACGCTCCCCCGCGAAAACAGGCACCTCTCCGAAGGGTTCGCCCGGCCCGAAGATATGGAGAATTTGCTCCTTGCCCTCGGGGGATATCTTGAAAATTTTTACCTTCCCGGTAATCAATAGGTAGAAACCATCGCCTTCATCCCCTTCCGCAAAGATGGCCTGTCCACGACGGACGATTTTATCCAACGCAATGGCGGCCAAACTTTCGAGTTGCTCTCGGGGGAGCCCTCTGAACAGGGGAAAGGCGGCGAGGATTTCGATCATCTGCTGCCCTCTGATGCGTCAGGCCGGGGTTGAATCGGGAAAATAATCGATGATGCGGCACCCAACACGGCTTTCTCGAGTTTGCACGGGTAAACCGTCCCCATACCGGTGAGCCGCAGTCTTTCCGCCAAACGTTCCGTCTGGGGCCTACCGACCTCCGTAATCGCGACATCCGTATGACCTCGTTCGGGGTGCCGCTCATGGCCCCCCACCTGACCATGTCTAACCAAATGGTTTTTTTCTCGCCTTTTCATGATCGGGCATCATAGGGGCGAAGATCTGTAATGTCAATGAGATTGGTCTTTATTAAAGCGTATGAATGATGTATAAGCTTGA
>CAYNYM010000365.1:0-4254 GCA_964401325.1 uncultured Desulfobacteraceae bacterium
ATGCCATTATCGATCTGGAAAAGGGACTTGACAAGCTCAAGAAGAAAGTCAAGGCCGAGGCTGAGCAAGATAAAATTGGAGAAGACGAAGTGGATCGACTCAAATATATGGAGGAGGAACTTCACGCCATTCTAAAGGAAATGCACAGGGGTTAATTTCGGCCGATTCGATCCCAACCGGTTTATCGTTTTGAGGGAAAGGGGTATGGGAGAAAGTTACCGGTGAGCAAATATTCGGGTTCAGATGGCAAAGCCACCGACCTGGCCCAGAGGACCAGGGTTTCCATATTGGACGACAGTTAAGGGATGCTCCAATGCTGCCCTGAAATGGATGGATTTCTTCCTTATAGCGGCAGCCTCCTTGTTTCCCGAACCCTTTTCAGGCATGGGGAAAATCATCTTCGTCACCGTTCATATAGGCCCGCTTTTTTGAGAGCATTCTCAGAAAGCCCAACACAACGATGACACCTCCAATAAAAAAGAGGACTTCATAGAGGTTGTTGGCAAGCCAGGTGAACCAGGTCAGTCTCGCCTTCAAATGGTGCAGCCATTCTGTCTCGAGCTCATGGAAAGAGACAAAGAGGCTTGTTTTTAGAGCGGTTTCGATATCATGTTCTTGTAGTTGCCTAAGGACCGCGAGGAGTCCCTCCCTCCCGTGCCGGTCGACGATAAAAGCCACAAGGCTTCTACTCTCCTGATAGGCCAGGGAAAAGGATTCGGCGTCCCTTGGAAATGTGCTGGATAAACTCCTGATGTTTAGGAGGCGCCCCGTGAGTACGGCCCTGTTCAGGAGTGACTCCTGCTGTTCCATGGCAAACTCACCGATCCCGCCGCTCACCCATTGGGCAATGCCCTCATCCAGCCACTTGGGCATTCTATCTCTTCTGAGATAACTGTGAAGAAGCAGATGACACAGTTCGTGTCGCAGGGTGACCTCGATGCTGAAAGGATCTTTGATCATCCTTGAGTGGTCGATGACTATCAGATTCTTGTGAGGAACGGCAAAGGCCACAACCAGGGAGCTGCCGGCGGCTCTTTGAAAATTCTCCCGGTCTTTAACGAGCAATATGGTCGGGTTGAAGGTGAACGGCCATCCAAAGGTCTTTTCAAGATGCGTCCTGACCGAAGGGTATAAGGTGCTGATCTCTAATGCTCCTGACCGGAGGGATTCATCGAAGAGAACAATCACATCAGGTCCCTCCAATGAGCTGATTTTTTCCCCTCCGAGGCATGCCGAAGGAAAGACGTACAGAATCAGCAAAAAAATTTTGGCTAAAGGCCTTGGCAACGGACACTCCGATACTTGATCAAGACCCAAAAAAAGCCCTCACCAAGAGATCTGCACCTGATGCGGGCTTCAAAAAAATTTTTGAAGAGTCTCTATTTGACGGTCTCTTTTAGGGCTTTTCCGGCAATAAACTTTGGCACTTTTTTTGCTTTGATCTTGATCTCTTCTCCCGTTTGAGGATTGCGTCCCTTTCTGGCCTTTCTCTTTTCCACCTTGAACGTGCCAAACCCCACCAGCGTCACGGCATCCTTCTTTTTCAATGCCTTGGTGATGCTTGCGAAGACCATGTCCACCGCCGCCTGGGCTTCCTTTTTGGTGCTTACAACCTTGGCAACCTCATTGACCAGATCTCCTTTGTTCATAACTCCTCCTTTCGGTTAGTGTGGTTCAAGGATAAAACACAAATTTGATGGAACATTAATAGATCCAAATACAAATTTCAACAATAAAATAGAGCTAAAAGCCTTTTTATACGGCATTTTCAGCGTTTTTTGTGCTCGAAAACCCCGTTTTTCAAGAAAATCCCGCTTCAAATCCTGCATCCCTTCACGGATTTGCGTTCATGGCTCGTGGTGTCTTGATCAAAAACAGGGAAGACCGACCGGAAAAGGCTTTCCCTGAAGGATATCTTCGGTCGTACCTCTTCGAAAATTCGTGCCTGTTTATCAATTCGATTTGCATCCAGCTCTGGGCCGGTCATGGCTATCTATTTTCAAAAGGCTAAACGAATACGAAAATTCTTTGTCCACCTTCCGGCAATCTGATATGCTGATTTTTTCAAACGTGGACGCCGCCCTGACATTGCAGTGAAATTCCCCTTTCGGTGAAAACGCCCTCCAGGTGCCCTCTGCAACAAAATGCCCGCCCACCGGGGCCGGGGGGGAGGGTATACAAACACATTTTTCTATCAGTGCCAAACCTATCGGCCCATTGTGACGCCGGCGGCACCTGTTTAGGACCTCAGATCAAACGGCCCTTACGGCCCGGGAAAGCCATGCCTGAACATGACGCAAACGACAAAATGAAACACCTTCTCCGACAGTTGGAGACCCTGGACTCCTTGCTGGTTGCCTTTTCCGGAGGGGTCGACAGCGCCTTCCTCCTGGCCGTGGCACATCAGGTTTTGGGCGACAGAGTGCTGGCTGTAACGGCTGCTTCCCCCCTCCATCCTTTGCGGGAGCAAAAGGGCGCCATCCGCTTTGCCGAGGAAAGGCATATTGCGCACATGGTGGTGCAATCCGACGAAATGGCACTGCCCAGATTCCTGGCCAACGGATCGGACAGATGCTACTGGTGCAAGCAGGCCCTTTTTCTCCGGTTGCTGCGCATTGCCGAAAAAAAAGGCATAGGACCTGTGGCACACGGTGCAAACTTCGAGGACCTCGACGACTACCGGCCCGGTTTCAAGGCCGCGCGCGAATTAGGGATCATCGCCCCCCTCTTGGATGCCCGTATGACCAAGTAGGACATTCGCTTTCTTTCCAGAAAAATGGGTCTTCCGACATGGGGCAAACCACCTCTTGCCTGCCTGGCCTCCCGGATTCCCTACGGAGAACCGGTCACCGGACAAAGACTCCAGATGGTGGAAAAAGCAGAGGAGTTCCTGCTGGCCCAAGGCTTCAGGCAGTGCCGTGTGCGGCACCACGGGCCGGTGGCCAGAATCGAAGTGGAACAGGGCGAGATCCAAAAGCTCTGTGATGGTATGTTGAGAAAGAAAATCACAGATCGATTTCGAAAAATCGGGTTCCTTCATGTGGCGGCTGATCTGGAAGGGTATTCCTCCGGAAGCATGAACCGGGGACACACCGGCAAGGAGTAAAGAATCCGGGTTTGGAGAAGCTGTGTTTTGACAGCGAATAGAGAAGGACACCCTATTTTAACTGCTGCGACAAAGGAGGCCTTTTGTGGACCATAAGATCATATTAAACGATGTTTTCAAGAAGTACACTTTTGATCAGGACAAGATTTTCCCGCCCGAAGAGACCGTCCGGCGATTCAAGGAAAGGCTCAAGAAAGTCAACCTGGATATCCTCGAGGGCACGGCCAGAATCGATAACGGCAGACTGGGCATTCCGGTCTTTTTCAGCCTGTGTGGAAAAGACGCCGAATCGGTCATCGGTGCCAATAAGCAGATGGGAAAAGGGGGAACCCCCCAACAGGCCGAGGCGAGCGCCGTCATGGAACTGGCGGAGAGGTTCAGTTTCTTCAGCTTTGGACAAAACCCGGAAAACTTCAGGATTGAAAAATTCCGAAACCTCAAAGACCAGGCGCTCCCGCTTGAATCCATCGCCCGCTCAGTCCACGACAATGCCATGGATTCCGACAAGGCCCAAGAGATCTTTTCATCCCTCCCTCTGAAGTGGACCTGGGGGTACAACCTCACCCGCGATCAGGAAGTCTTGGTGCCATTCGACTGGTTCTACACCATTAACGAATACAATGGTTCCTCGGCGGGCAATTGCAAGGAAGAAGCGATTTTGCAGGGGATGTGCGAAGTCGTGGAAAGGCATGTTTCCTCGGTGATAAGCCGAAACAAATTGAAAACGGAGGCCTTGAACCTCGACTCCTCCACCGACCCAATGGTTTCAGGAATGGTTGGCCTTTACAGAAAGGCGGGTGTCCGGTTATTCGCCTCCGACTTCTCACTCGATACCGGCATCCCTACGGTGGGAGTTCTCGCCTATGACCCCACCACCTTCCCCGAGAAAAGCGAAATCGTCTGGACGGCCGGGACCAGTCCCAATCCACAAAAAGCCCTAAACCGCGCGCTGACGGAAGTCGCCCAGCTGGCAGGCGATTTTAATACCCGATCCAATTATGTGGCCAGCGGTCTTCCCAAATTCAAAGGCCTTGACGAGGCCCGCTTCATCACACAATTTGAGAAGAAAAAGGGGATATTCGCATTACCGGACCTGTCCAATGACAACATCAAGGTTGAGATTCAAAACTGTCTTTCCGAATTGTCCC
>CAYNYM010000366.1:0-4240 GCA_964401325.1 uncultured Desulfobacteraceae bacterium
TGAAAAGTTCCGGCAGGCTGGCGTATCTGCCACTCTTGATCTCTCTCAAGACGTTGAGGGTCCTCACGACGTAATCGAACGTATCCTTGTACTCCGAGAGAAGGGAAAGGGAACAGCCGGCGAGGTGAGATTTCATCACCTCATCGCTCAACTCACCCAAAGAAATCTTCAAAGGCTTTTTTTGTCCCAGGTAGATGAGCATGTAGTGAGGCGTGTACCCGCTGGAATGGAACCGCTTCGCCCATTCCTCTCGGATAGGGACCGGAAAAAGGGGTTTCAGGAAGATCTTATTGAAATAACCCGCAAGGACCTTTGACCACATCTTTTCCTGGTCATAGGCGAATTCCTCTTCAAGGGGGAAACTGAGGAAGGGTAGCCGGTTGATTTCACCGAGGGACAGGTCCTCCGGTTGCCGTCCCCCCAGCAGTCGGTCCCAGACCTCCTTTTCCACATAGGGGGGATTGAGGTATTTTTGAAAATCAAACACATTGATCCTATGGGTTCCCCTTTTCGCCTGATATCTCTTTCTCGTCTTAAACAGGTGGGTAAACAGGATGAAGGTTTTCTCTTCCTGCTCGGTCTGAAAGGCAACCTCAATGGCCCGGTTCGTTTTCAGGGCAAAACGGTTGGCGATGATAAAAATCTCCCCATCCGGTTTCAGGAGATTGTAAATTTTCCCCAAAAAATAATACACATAATTTTCCAGCCGACCTTTTGACATCTCCCCACTGGAACGCGGAATAAATTTGTCCGTAAACAGGACCTGATAGATGTCTTTCGGCAAAATCACCAAATCGAGCATGGCTTGGGTCGCACGCAATTTGTCGAAAGAGTCCAATACGGTGAAGTGATGCTCCTTGAAGCGGAGAGAAAGTTCATTGACGATGAGATCGTCAACATGGGTCAGGATCCCGATATGATGGCTTTCTTTCAGGTATTTCTTGCGATGGAAGTCTACGATTTTGCTGATTTCGTCCGACTTGCTCTTGATGTTGCTGAGTGACTTGGAGACCAGATGCCCGGGGATCAGGTAGTAGTGTCTTCCGAATCGGGAAAACCTCTTCAGCAGGCCGATATTCTTGTAGATCCTGTTGATTTCCCGGTAGGCCCCTTTGATCTGTTCGGTGTTTTGGAAATTAATGGACTGAAGAAGTTCAATGTCCTTCGGATGAATGCGATCATAGACCTCGAAAAAGCCGAAACCGTAGGCGTTGCCCCCGAAACGGCTGGGGATTTGGGAAGGATGCCTGTTGGCGGCAAAAGTCCCGGCAGGGATATCACTCTCTTCAATGCCCAGGGTTTCAAAGTCCTCGGGCTTTATGAAATCAAAGGTGTCGGCCTGCCAGAAGACCTCGGGAGGTAAGGAATCCACAATACTCATTTCAGCCTCAATTCCAAGTAAATGCCCGTCTAAAAGCAAAGGAGTTGTATCAGGATTCGTAACGGTCCAACTCTTTGAAAACCATTTCGCCAATTTCCATCCGGAAATGGCTTTTTTCAAAAACAAAAAAATATTGTCCGGGAATCCACACGGATGGATAACCCCGTCATGGATCTGCTCCCCGAGACCCACGGCCTCAGGGGAAAGATCAGGCCTGACCGTTGAAGCCCTGTTCCCCCTTCCCGTACATCTCCTTGACCCTTTCCCGATCAAGGGCGCCGTCTTTAAGGACGGGGATACGGCTCACAAATTCCACATACGCCGGTTTTTTGTATCGTGCGATGCGTTGGCCCACAAAGTCGATCAAAGCCCCCTGATCCAGTTGCCGGCCAGCCTTTAATTGACACACCGCCTTGATGGCCTCTTTCCATTTGGGATCCGGGATCCCGATGACCACTGTCTTCTCAACGTCCGGATGCTGAAGGATAACCTTTTCCACCTCCGCAGGATAGACATTTTCTCCACCCGGCTTGATCAATTCTTTTTCCGCACTCCGACCCGCATACCAGAGGAAACCTTTTTCGTCAAAACGCCCCAAGTCTCCGGTATGGTGCCAGCCCTCTCTGAAGGCATAGGCCGTATCCTCCGGAAGTCCCCAATACCCCTTGAAAACCATGGGTCCCCTGACGGTAATCTCCCCGACTCGGCCGACCGGCACGGGCCTGTCGTATTCATCGACCAGTTGCACATCGGTCATCGGGAGAGTCCTTCCCGCCGCTCCCGGCCTGTCATTGTAAGGGCCGAAGCTCACCAGGCAGGATGTCTCGGTTTGCCCATACAGGCCGAAGAACGTGCCCCCGGTCATTTCTTGGTATTTCTCGATAGCCTCCGGGGTTTCAATCCCTGTGACACCCCTTAGAGACCGAATGTTTCTTCCCGTCCTCTCGTGCTCTTGGAGGATGGATGAAAGGATGGGGGAAAAGGCCATGGTAAAGGATGCCTGCCTTTGCTCGATGAGTTCCACCGCCCTTGGCGCATCGAATTTACTCATGCCGATGTTGAGGGACCCGGCATGAAAGCCAGCGGTGATCATAAACAGGCCGCCCACATGGAAGAAAGGCAGAAAACTGAGGTGCACGTCTTTTGAGGTGACGTTCATCAAATAGTCAAAATGCATGTCGGCCCACATCACATTGCCATGGCTCAACAGGGCTCCCCTGGGCCTGCCGGCCACCGCCGCCGTGTGGATGATGACAAGGCCGTCATCTGAGGTTATGTCCACGGGCTTGAAATCACCCTGATGACCCATTAGATCCTTGAGGCCCGGAGAATCGCCTCCCTCTTCATCCAGACGGAAATAGGCCTGCACGGAAGGTAACCGACCCTTTAGTTTGTGAATCAGGACCTCATATTCCCCATCTGTGAATATGGCCTTCGGCCGGCAGTCGTTCAGGTTATAACAGGCCTCTTCCTCCGAGAGGCGCCAGTTGATCGGCAGCATAATCGCTCCGACGGCGGACAGGGCCCCAAAGAGCAAGAAATACTCGAGGCTGTTCTTGGCCACCACGCCCACGCAATCTCCCTTGGCAATACCTTGCCTCTGAAGCCCGGCGGCAAGCCGCTCCGCCTGTTGCCGGTATTGCTCGAAGGTAAGGGTTCGGCCGTTTTCCGCGTCCAGCCACGCCGGCTTATCCCTGAAGGCCAGGGCATTGCGGCCGATGAGATCATAAAAGGTAAAGTCGTGGAGTCCCATCTTTCGTTTCCCTCCTGTCCCCCCCATTGCCCGAAAGCCCGTAAGGGGATCGTCTATTTTGTATAGATTTTAAAGATTTCGCTGAAAAGGAATCGTTGAGATGTTTGTCCGATATCCTGCACTGGACGACGTGGACTTTATTCTTCTTGTGAAATTACATGTATTTAATGCCAGGCAGCGGGTGATGTCAAGCCGGAAATAGGACGCCTGATCCACCGTCAAGGCATCATATGATTCGGTTTACATGACCCTCAATTGAATGTACTATGGCCTTGCGACGGTAAAAAAGTGTTTTGGGAGGCAGGGGTCCTAACCGGTCGTTTTTTTGGTTTTTTCTGGGATTTTCAGTGCAATTTCCGGATTCCAGGTATTGTCAAAACGTCAAAAATATGATAATGAAACCGCCGCTGAACCTGATTCGGATCTGTAGATATTGATTGATTTTACGATCGACGACCCTGTCTAAATAAGTTGCGATGCGAAATCTTTAAACCCAACGTAAGGAAAGGAGACAAAAGTGAATATCGTAGTCTGTATAAAACAAGTGCCGGATACGGAAACTCAAATCAAGGTGACTCCGGATGGGAAATCCATTGCACAGGACGACATCAAATGGGTCATGAACCCTTATGATGAATTCGGTGTTGAGGAGGCACTGCAGATAAAGGCGAAATTTGGAGGTGATGTCACGGTCGTGGGTTTAGGCCCGAAACGGGTTGCGGAATCCCTTCGTACGGCCCTGGCCATGGGGGCCGATAAGGGCGTCCTGATCAACGACCCGGCCCTTGAAGGAAGTGACACCATAGCTATTGCCAAGGCTCTGGCCGCCGCCATTAAGGGGCTCGACGCCGACCTGGTCTTTACGGGCCAGCGGGGGGTCGATGATGATAACGGCCTGGTAGGTGCGGCTCTGGCCGAATATTTGGACATGCCTCAATTTTCGATCATTGTAAAGGTCGATATGGCCGAGGACGGCAAATCCGTCAAGGTCAACAGGCCTGTCGAGGGACAGACCCTGGTTATCGAATCAAGCCTTCCGGCTCTGATCACCACCCAGAAGGGATTGAATGAACCGAGATATGCCTCGCTGCCCGGAATCATGAAGG
>CAYNYM010000367.1:0-4233 GCA_964401325.1 uncultured Desulfobacteraceae bacterium
CCTTTACATACTCGGAAAGACTCTCCCATTTCTTTCGGAAATAGGGGATTTGGCCGTCACTGATCGGGATCTTGGGCTCATCACCGTAGTATTGCGAAAAGCGAGTCTTGATCTCCTCATCGTCATAACCTTGGCCGGGATGCATCCGGACCAGGAGGTGAAAGTGATTCCCCATCAGGCAAAATCCAAGGACCTCAGTGAAATAGATTTTACTCAATCGTTTGACCAGATTGAGCAAATACTCCTTCTCTATATCCCCCAGCACGAATCCGTCCAGGGCCGTTCGCGACATGACATGGTAGACGGTGGGCTCTCCTTTTACGATCAAACGGGCTATCCGGGGCATTGTCTCTTCCTCCGATTAAGGTTGAATTCCATTCAAGCACAATGTCGGGCACATTAGCATTTATCACGCTCCCTTTCAATTATTATTTGCCTGTCCCCTATTTTCTATTTTCGTCCTGAACCTCGAACAAAGGAATCCCCTTGCCCTAACCGGCAAATGCGATTATACCTTTACAGCAAAGGAGGCATCTCCATGAAAAACCCCGTCACCAAGGCGGCCGCCATCCACGACATGTCCGGTTTCGGCAGGGTCTCCCTTTCCGTGATCATTCCAATCCTCTCCACCATGGGCGTCCAGGCCTGCCCGCTTCCCACGGCCGTACTCTCCACCCACACCGGCGGATACACGGATTACAGCTTTATTGATCTCACGGAGAACATGGTGGCGATGATCCGCCACTGGAAATCCCTGAACCTCTCCTTTGATGCGATCTACAGTGGCTTCCTGGGCTCCCCGCGCCAGGTGGACATCGTGATGCAATTCATTCAGACCTTTAAACGGGACGATCAACTGGTGGTGGTGGATCCGGTCATGGGAGACGACGGAAAGCCCTACGGGCCCATGACCGGGGAGATGATCCTCGAGATGAAAAAACTGGTCGTCCTGGCCGACGTGATTACCCCCAATTTCACGGAGGCAGCCTTCCTGCTGGATGAGACCTACAAGACCGTCATTGAAGAAAAAGAGGCAAAGGACTGGATTCTGAGGCTTGCGGAGAGCGGGATCAAGAAGGTCGTGATGACCAGCGTTCCGGTGCCGGGAAAGAAACGACAATCTTCGGTCATCGCCTATGACCGGGATGACGGACGCTTCTGGAAAATCGACTGCAACTATATTCCCGCCTACTACCCCGGAACCGGCGATATCTTTGCAAGCGTCATCGTGGGCAGCCTCCTTCAGGGTGACAGTCTCCCCATCGCCCTGGACCGGGCCATCCAGTTCGTCTCCATCGCCATCCGGGCGACCTTCGGATACCGCTATCCTACCCGGGAAGGCGTCCTTTTGGAAAGGGTCCTCAACAACCTCAGGGCCCCGGTGCTCTCGAGCAGTTACGAGATGATGGAATAGTAGGCCTTCACGCAAAGGGCGCATGTCCTCATCTGTCCCTCCTCCGTCACCTTTCAAACCCTCTATCCTGCGCCAGTTCACCTGGCAAGGCACGGAAGCCCATGGATAACGGATACCGGGGTAAAAGAGCTTGGGCAGGAAGAGGGGTATTTCCGGAAGCTTGGTGACCAGCAGGAGGCTGATCAAGGTCAGGCCCGCCTGTACTCACGGCAGGGACAGGAGGATTATTTCAACCATATGCCGTCTAATCCCTTTCGGTCTTTTTTGGCTGCTTGATCGGTCCCCTTAAAGCAGCTTCCGATAATGCCGCTCTCCGTGAAATACTGCGTTCCGTAGCGAGACCGGTCTATCTCATTCACTTTGATGTGATGGTTACAGATCCTTCAACACCCCGGATGCCTTGTTAAAGGCATCGATCAGGCTGTCGATGTCCTGTACCTGACGATGAATATGGTCCCAGGAATCCGGGTACTCATACCACTGCCGGTTCAAATCCTCCAGGGCCTTGCCCTGCTGCTCCACCCAGGTAAAGTACTTGAGGTTGTGGATTCTTTTCCTGTCCGGGTAGCTTAACTCAAGCATGTCAGAGGTGGATTGCCCAAGCAGATGCAGGTGATAGTCCTTTGCCGCATCCACCGCCCCATAGGGGCCGAACTGCTCCTTGAGTTCCTGAATGCGCGTCTGGTAAAGGTCTATTGAATCGGTCAGCACCGTGAAAATGATGTCTTGCGCGTTGAGTTCAAAATACTTGGCCACCTTGACGGCACTCAGCAGATTACCGATGCTCGAAATCCCGCAAAGGGCCAAATTCTGCAGAAAAGATTCGGGAAGGCCCCGGGTCGAGAGATACTTGACGCCTTCGGGTTCGTTAAAGAGGCGCGCCAGGCTCATACAACTCTCATCATCTACGGCCACGACCACATCCGTGTTGCGTATATTGTGTATCCACGGCACGTGTTTATCCCCGATCCCCTCGATACGGTGTCCCCCGTAACCGTTCAACAGCATTGTGGGACACTGAAGCGCCTCGCCTGCCGCGACCTTGCACGCCGGAAAGACCTCCTTGAGATAATCGCCCGCGCCGATGGTCCCGGCCGAACCTGTCTGGGAGACGAAGGCGAAACATCGCTCACCGGGACCGGCCACTTTACGAAAGACCTCCTCCAGGGCGTGACCGGTCACATCATAGTGCCACAGGTGATTGCCGAACTCTTCAAACTGGTTAAAGATAACCACGTTATCACGTGTGGCCTGCAGTTCATGGCACTTGTCGAATATCTCCTTGACATTGCTCTCGCACCCCGGGGTAGCGATAACCTCGCCCGCCAGGGTACTCAGCCAGTCGAAGCGTTCCCGGCTCATTTCCTCCGGCAGGATCGCGATGGATTTGCAACTCAGGATAGTGGCGTCATATGCCCCCCCGCGGCAGTAGTTGCCCGTAGAGGGCCAGACCGCATTTTGGGTGGTCGGATCGAACTGACCGGTCACGAGCCGGGGCACCAGACAGGCGAAAGTGGCCCCGACCTTATGGCATCCGGTGGGGAACCACTTCCCGACCAGGGCGATAATGCGCGCCTGGACCCCCGTCATTTCGGGAGGAAATTCCAGGAAGTTGACACCTCCAAAACCTCCGCCCTGCGGTGTCGGATCGTTCTTCCAGGTGATGCGAAAAAGATTGAGGGGGTTGACATCCCACAAGCTCAGATCTTTCAGTCGCGTTTTGATCTCTTCCGGAATCAGAGACGGGTCCTTCATCTGGGCAAAGGTGGGAATAACGATGCCCTTTTCACTGGCCCGAACCAGGGTCCGTTTTAAAACTTTTTCGTTGACACTGAGATCGATCATACTGTCCTACTTTTCCTCCAAAGAGCTTGATGAGAGCTCTTCCCATAAAGCGGAATATCAGGCTTTCGAGATTCCACACCATTCAAGAAGGATGACCGCCAGGATCCTGGTCGCCGTCACCGGATCGTCCACTTTTGCTCACTCATTGTCGGCATGCGTCTGTTCGGTCATTACGGGGCCGAAAATAAAGGTCGGGGTCTCACTGTAGACATTCAGAAAACGGAATTTAACCGCGCCCGGTCGAAAATCGGCCGCCCGAATTAATTATCATGCACGAAGACTGCGACGACCTCAATCAAAACTTGTAGACCTTGATGCCCAATCTTTTTTTCACTTCGATGGTTTGGGCTTTGTAATCAAGGATCTTGTTGTCCGGCACCCTTTTTATCTTCCTCAGGGCAACCGCGAAGATGACCAGAAAGATCCCCCATGCCGCCAGGCTTACCAAAAGAAAGGCCGGAAAAAGAATGTGACTCATGATTATTATCCTCTCTGAGGCTGAATAGGGGGCACCTCCGCCGCCGTGTTCGGCGTCCACCTCCTGATGAGGCTCATGACGACAAAAACCGGCACGGCCACCAGGGTGGTAAAGACGGCCACGTGAAGGTTCAAAACCTGACCGAGGGGCGTAAACATATAGGCAACGGCTGCCGCGAATCCGGCGATCATCGACCAGAAGGCCGCATCCGGATGTGCCCTTCGCCAGTAAATACCGAAGAGTATGACGATGAAGGTCACACTTCTCAGGGAATAGACAAAATAGGCCGAGCGAAGAATCTCCGGAAGGGTCATGGCCACAAGCGATGAGGCCAGGCCGAAACCGAGGATCGAATAACGGGTCCAGGTCAACTGCTTCCTGTCGTCGGCATCGGGATGCCTCCACCTGTTCAGGATGTCCTTTGCAAAGATACCTGCTACTGCGAACAAGATGGCCGCTGCGGTTGAAATGATCGCGGCGAAAATGCCGGCCGTCG
>CAYNYM010000368.1:0-4227 GCA_964401325.1 uncultured Desulfobacteraceae bacterium
AAGGTCAACAAAAGGGCGTGGCCAAGGGCGCTCGAAGAAGCCTCAAACGATTCGTGAATTGCCTGGATCATTTCTCCCTTGTCAACCTCGAATATCGAATGAAAAAATCAGGGGACCTTTGTTTCATCAATTCAGGTAAGCTCGTGGACGCCTACCCCGGCCTGCGATGCGATTTCTCGACCCTGACCAGGGCAAGCTATATGATTGAGCTGACGGAAATTCTTTTTCCTTATGGGGTCGCGGATGAAGAGATGTTCCTCCTGCTCAGGGAATCCCTCCGGAACCTCGAGGAAGGATCGAACAGGGAAATGACCCGCATTCTCTTTGAGGCCAGGGCCATGTCGCTCGGCGGTTACAAAATAGATTTGGACAAGTGCTCTATCTGTGGCAGGACCTATGCCGGTCAGGGAAGCGCGGTTTTCAAACGGGAAAGGGGCGGCATTGCGTGTTTGAACTGCGAAAGGAGCTCGAAGGTTTCGCCTTGCATGAGCCCTGCCGCCGTGGATTTACTGAGACGCATGCAATCCGGGCAATGTGATAAAATGAAACCCACAGAGGCAAAGGATGACGTCCTGGCGGAGATCAAGCCCGTCCTGAAGCTGCATCGGGAATACCGGCTGGGGCTCAGGCCCAGGACCGCCTGTTATCTGGAATCATGAGATCACCCCTGGTTTTTGTCCATGGATTGAGATCGTTTCCTGCTCAATGAGATAAGACCGATGAGGCCGGAGCCAAAAAGGACGATGCTGGGAGGAACGGGGTGTTTATGGGTTCATAGGTGATCGTTAGAAGGCTATAATCCAGTGCAAAATTATCTGCCGTGTCATCATCGCCGAGAGGATCGCCTATTCCGTATTCAACGATCAGGGGTGCCCCGAATGCCATTGTCGCACAGCCGATAACAAAAGCGACACACAAAAAAGGGATGATTTTCCTCATGTTACGACCTCCGGGGTGTTTATTCGAAAACATGACCTCAATAGAGTCTTTATCACGCAGGTTTCCTGATACGCGATCCTGTACGCATTCCGCTTTCACAATCCCCTATGACATCTCGCGCTTGTCTGAAGTACCGAAATCGAAAAAAAAGACCCTTCACATAGAATCATTTGAGCCGATTTGCTCCAGGATGGGGATTCTTAGTATTTTGGATGGCTATCATATGTATCAAGAAACGTGCCGGGAGGGTGCGTCGTTTTTAAAACACAATAACCTATTATCGGCCTTAACGAAACCTTACGTTGCCATCCAAGGGTCTTCAAGGGTTTCCGTGCCTTTCCTGCATCAATCTGCATTACCCACCTGGGAGGGAGAGGGGGGTAAGGGATGGCGTTTCATGAAACGACGGGCCTTGTTTTGGAGTTCGTCCAGTTTTTTTTGCTGATCCGGTGTCAAATGCCTTCTCATTTGTGAAAAGCCGTCTGTTATGATCTCTTTCATCTGCGCTCGCTCCCGCATACGGTGCTCTTGACTTTTCTTCGCTACTTGATCCAAAATTGGCTCAAATGTTCTTTTTTGACCTTCCGTAAGGTTCAGCTTTCGCGATAGCTTTTTCAGGAAAAAGGCCTTCCTGGTCGCAGGATCTTTTCTCATGCGTTCAAAGCGCTGCTTGTGAAGAAACCGGTCCCCTAGGGACCCGGCCGCGACCCCCACCAAAAAAACGAGTATCAAACCTACAAACAATTTCCATTTTTTCATGATTACGCCCCAAAACCAAAAAGTTGGGATAGGCTCAGGTCTTCAGGATCAGATGCAAACACACTCAGGACTTCATAGTCATGAAAGGCGTCCGAACCCAAAAAAGCCAGGGCGCAGAGAAGGATCAAGGCACAGGTGATCGGTGACAACCGCCAGGCGAGCTGTTCCAATCCTACCCAGAAATCCGCCCTTGCTTTCAAGGGGCCCATGGCTCGGATCCGCGGCATGGTTTCCAAGCGCCAACGACTGCCCACATCAAGGCCTTCCTTTTCAAGGTAGGCCTTGCGCAGACATTCCTTCAAAGCCTCATTTTCGACGATCGGATCTTTCATGATAATTTCCTGCCTTCCCCTTCAAGGACATTTCTGAGGAGTTTTTCAAGCTTTCTTCGGGATCGAAAGGACCGGATTTTGACATTGGCCACACTCCAGCCCAGCTGTAACGCAACCTCTTTTCCCGAGAACCCCTCTAAGTAGATCAACTCCAGCACCGTCCGGTCCTCTGGGGAAAGCCTATCCAACGCCCATTCCAGGACCTCCCCCGCCTCCTTCACCGCCCCGCTGTCATGGAAGAGTTGGCCGGATTGCTCCGACATGACCTCTTCCAGCCATTCCCTGTGTCTATCCGAAAGGCAACTCATAGGGACTTCACGGGATTTATAGGTCTTTCGCCAATAATCATAACAGGTTCTTACCGTGATGGTCGACAGCCAGGATTTGAAGCGGTCCCCACCCTGGAAATTGGCCAGGGATTGATAGGCCCTGATGAAAACATCCTGGGTCGTCTCATCCACCTCCGAGTAGGGGACATGTTTCTTAACGATCCTCAAGACATGCTCCCCGTATCTATCCATTAATCCCTCGAAAGCATTCACATTTCCTTCCAGGACGCGTTGAACGATCTCCGAATCACTCGATTTTTGATTTTGATCACGCATTGATCAGGGCTTGAAAGGCCTTTTAGATTGATGCTCATTTTACATAAAGACAGCATGAAGGACAACCTTCCTCTCCCCCTGATCCACCATCAAGGCATGATATGCCAATTAGGCGGTGGATTTAAGGCTCGGGCCGTGCGGCACTCCGTACCCCCACCCCGCCGGAACCATTATTCATTATCGGGTTGCCCCCATGCACGCATCCGCTCTTTCCATTTTCCCCTTCTTTCCTTTTTCATGCGATCAAGGGTCGCCACCTGTTCGGGCGTAAGCAGGTCCTTTAATTCCTGCATCATTCTGCCTTTGCACACGAGCACCTCTTCCTGTGCGGAAGACGTCTCCCGGCAGGCCTGACGAAGGGCGGTCTCGTCGAATGTCTCCGCCCTCATGACCGATGCGAGTTTCCGTCTTGCAAGGCGGGCCTCATCCTGGAGGGCCTCCCCTTCCCTTTCAAATCTGGAAAGGATATTGAGCACTTCTTCCTGCTGAATGGGCGTGAGTTTGAGTTCCAGAAAGACTCTCAGTCCGATCAATCCGGGACCTTTTCCCAAGGGTCCCATGGTCCTGCTGTGCATGCCTGCCGTCGCGGCCGGTGAACAGGTGAAAAGGACCACAATAAGTGTAACAAAAGCCATGATTCTTGTTGATTTCATTCCCTGTTCTCCTTTCATTTTACTAAGTTTTTTGATGCTTCCCGGTTATCTCATCAAGGATATGGGCCAAGGGCTATTAGGACCACTTGCGATTCCATTGCGGGTTGAAGATGTTTTCCCGCTTCAATCTTCTCCCGAAATGACATCCTTTTGAATCCTGTTGCCAACTGGTCCCTTCAATGTATAATGTCGCCCTCTCATCAAAAAAGGTTACATCCCAATGCCATTTTAATAAGTTTCGCAACTGCTCACCTTCGGGCTTTCTGAAACGCATTCAGCCGTGCATGGGTCATGACAATCTCTAAGGCTAAATGCATATGTCTCCTTTTAGTTACGGTTTTTCCTGAAACCATCTGACGGGCCGAAACGACTCACTCTTATGAGATCACGTATTCGCGATTTCAATCTTGATAAATTCGCAAAAATTTATTCTTTGACTTTTTACAGTACCACCATATCTTAATCACTGATTATCCGGTAATGGTCATTAACGGATTCTCGCAAACAGCCATCAGCAAAAAACATATAAAAACAAGGTATTAAGCTGAGCGCTGAATGTCCCGCAGGGCGGAACCAAACGCTCTACCCGGAAATGATGCATTTTCGGATTGTCACGCATTAGGATCACCTCTATCCATAGCAGGTCCGGCTCAATCCCGGGATGGCGTCTCTTCATGAGGGAGTTTGACCTTATTTATCAGTATCCGGAGTTTGACAGCACATGAAAAAACGGCCGTATCTCTTAATAACCTTTTTTATGATGATCATTTTCACAACCTCTTGCGCCCCTTTTACGCCCCAATTGCGCAGCAAACCCGCGGGCGATCTGCCAACCGATTTCTCCCTTTATGGTGACGGCCAGGAGAGACCAGAGAAATGGTGGGAGGTCTTCAATGCTTCGGACCTGAATGCGCTCATAGAGAAGGCCTTTGCCGGAAA
>CAYNYM010000369.1:0-4223 GCA_964401325.1 uncultured Desulfobacteraceae bacterium
CCTTGACATTGTCGCCGTAAGACGCCAAATCGCCCGTGAAAGGGGAGGCAACCCCTATCCTGATAGTGTCGGCGGTGGCACCGGATGTGAGACCTAGAATAAAGGTTAAAGTCAAGATAAGACATATCAAGCTATCTTTGTTTTTCATGGATGCTCCTCCTTTTTTTAATGTGAATAAATTAAAATGATAAAGAAGGATTTGGCTTGAATGTTGGAAAATGAAAAAAATATCAATGAATCTTATAAAAAGGAGGGTTGCATGTCAAGGGCAATTTTCAGTCTGCCCAGCAGATTGACAAAAGGTTATTCATGGGGATGCCGGAATTGTTTCAGATGACAACCTCCGCTTTGTCGAGAGAGAAGCGAAAAAGAACTTGATTAATGGGAGTGAATCCTATAAGTCTAAAAAATTTGGTTTCCCTGTAAGATCGGTATCCCTATCCGGAAGGACAACGGGATGACCTCGGTTGTAGCATTCAAGAACTTCTTAGTTTTTTCCTATCGCCCCCATTATCAAAATCTTCAAACTTTTGAGAGGTGACGCTATGGAGTATTCGATTAGTCCTGAAGGAGAAGAGTTCAAACTGCCCGATGAGGAGGAGTATCGGCAGGAGTACGAAAAACTGACCGCGCGGGTCCAAATAGAAAGGGAGGCGGGACGGGAGATAGTCGTGGTCATGGGGCTCGGATTTGTCGGGGCGGTCATGGCAGGCGTGGTCGCGGATTCTGTGGATAAGAAGACGGGCAAACCCAACAAGTTCGTCATCGGCATGCAGAGACCGAGCACACGGAGTTTCTGGAAAATTCCTTTTTTTAATAAAGGCGTTTCTCCGGTCAAGGCGGAGGACCCTGAAGTCGAGCCCATGATCGAGCGCTGTGTGAACCAGAAGAAGACACTCATGGCCACTTTCACATACGATGCCTTGAAGCTTGCGGATGTGCTCGTGGTCGACGTCCAGTGCGATTTCCTCAAACAGGATCTGGGAAACTTGAGAACAGGACATGCGGAGATCACCGCCCTTGAGGAGAGTTTTAAAATTATCGGACAGAAAATCGAACCCGACTGCCTGGTCCTGATTGAAACCACCGTGCCGCCGGGGACAACAGAGTATGTCGCCTATCCCCATATCAAGAAGGCATTCAAGAAACGCGGGATTCGGGAAGAACCCCTTTTGGCGCACAGTTTTGAACGGGTGATGCCCGGCCGCAATTATGTGAGCTCGGTGAGGGATTACTGGCGGGTGTGTAGCGGGATCAATGAGGAGAGTCGAAAACGGGTCACCGACTTCCTCTCCGAAGTGCTCCATGTGGATAAATTTCCGCTGACCGTCCTTGACCGGCCCATTGAGAGTGAGACCTGCAAGATTGTGGAGAACAGTTATCGGGCCACTATCCTGGCATTCCTGAATGAATGGAGCCTTTTTGCAGAGACAAACGGTGTGGATCTTCTCAAGGTCATCAACGCCATAAAGGTCCGGCCCACCCACAACAACATGATTTTTCCGGGCCCCGGAATCGGCGGGTACTGCCTGCCGAAGGACGGGGGGTTGGGGCTTTGGGCCTATAAGCATTTGCTGGGTTTTGAAGACGATATCTTTAAGATTACACCCGAGGCGATCAATATCAATGATACCCGTGCCCTGCATGCGGCCCAGTTGGTGCGGGACGCATTGAGAAATATGGGGCTGATTCTTGCGGCCTGTCAAGTGACCGTCCTGGGCGCATCATACCGCGAGGATGTTGGAGACACGCGGTATAGCGGGTCGGAGATCATGGTGAGGAAACTGACTGAGATGGGGGCCGAGGTGAAGGCCCATGACCCCTATGTCCGGCACTGGTGGGAACTGGAAAAGCAGGAGACCTATCCCGCGGTGGGGGCAAGCTGGTCGCGGTTTTTCCGAAACCAGGAACACCTCAACGAGTTCAAGATGATTCCCGATCTGGCAGAGGCCCTGAAGGGTTCGGATGCGGTTGTTCTTGCGGTCCGTCACCAGGAATACCTCGATCTTGAACCCGACAAGGTCGTGGAGATGATCGGAGGGCCCGCGGCGGTGGTGGATTGTTTCGGTATCTTGGATGATGACAGGATCGAGCGCTACTTCCGGCTGGGCTGCGAAGTCAAGGGCCTGGGAAGAGGGCACATCAACAGGATCAAGGATCACGTGCGAAGAATAAAAATGAGCGGACGGGAATCCTAAAGAGTTGCTGGATTTATTGCTGATTTTCGCAAGTTTTTTGCTTGACCGCAAATAGGGCATTGATTATACTCTGCCACCAAATTGGATCATGAGCAAACTCAAATGATTTGCGGAGGCAACGGGGATAAGTCTCTGTCGTTGGTTTGGTGCAGAGCGGCCGCTTGTCGAGGAAAATATAATCTACTTTTGAAAGGGAGATCTGGAATGGCGAAAAAAACCGTTTTTTTTCTTGTGATTACCCTGTTTGCGGCATTTATCTGTGTGGGTGCGCAGGCCGCTGATACCATCAAGCTGGGTGTCGCCGGACCCCACAGCGGTGACTTGGCGTCTTACGGACTGCCCACGGTGAAGGCCGCCGAACTCGTGGTGAAAGATATCAATGCCAAGGGCGGTATCCTTGGGAAAAAGGTGGAGCTCATGGTGGAGGACGATGTCTGCAAGCCCGAGGTGGCCACCAATACGGCCACCAAGCTGGTGAGCCAGGGGGCCCACTTGGTTTTGGGTCACATCTGCAGCGGCGCAACAAAAGCGGCCATGGGCATCTATAAGGATTCCAAAATGATCGCCATGTCGCCTTCCGCGACCAATCCCGGCCTGACCCAGAGCGGTGATTATCCCAACTTTTACAGGACCATCGCCTCCGATGACGCCCAGGCGAGACTGGAAGTGGATTTTGCCCTCGACGTCCTGAAGCTGAAAAAGATCGCTATTCTCCATGACAAGGGGGACTACGGCAAGGGTCTGGCCCAGTTTGCAAAGAAATTTCTGGAAGAATCGGGCCGGGGGGAAGTGGTCCTCTATGAAGGGGTTACCCCCGGGGCGGTCGATTATTCCGCGGTGGTGCAGAAGGTCAAACGATCCAAGGCCGAAGCCGTGATTTTCGGCGGATACCATCCCGAGGCCTCCAAGATCGTGGGGCAAATGCGCAAGAAGAAGATGAAGGCCGCCTTTATCTCCGATGACGGCGTCAAGGACGACACCTTTATCAAGGTGGCGGGGAAATATGCCGAAGGCGTCTACGCCACGGGTCCCAAGGATGTCTCCAAAAACCCCCTGGCGATCTATGCTACCGAAGACCACAAGAAGACCTACGGCAAGGATCCGGGCGCTTTCTTTCTGAACGCCTATGCGGCCGCGCAGGCCCTGCTCAATGCCATTGAAAAGGCCGGGTCCACCGATTATGAGGCCGTTTCCAAGGCCCTCAGGACCGAATATGTGGACACCCCCCTCGGCAAGATCCGATTCGACGATCGGGGAGATGCCATCGGCGTAGGGTTTGCCATGTATCAGGTCAAGGACGGCGTCTACTATGAGGTAAAGTAAACGGCATAACCGTTTTTGCACCGGGGGCGAGGTGCAAGGGCCCCGCCTCCGGATTCAATGAATGACACCGCATTTTCAGGCACTTTCGGAAAAAATGCCGTATGTGGATCTGATGAAAAGACACCTATGATATGGAGTATTTTCTTGAGCTTTTCCTCGGGGGCCTTACTAGAGGAAGTATTTATGCCCTGATCGCCCTCGGGTACACCATGGTCTACGGGATCATCGAACTGATCAACTTCGCCCATGGTGAGATATATATGATCGGGGCCTTCACTGCGCTGATTGTCACGAGTGTCTTGACCATGATGGGGATGAATCACCTCGCCGTCATTGTCATTGCGGCGGTCGTGGCGGTCATCTATTCTTCGGCCTACGGCTACACCATCGAAAAGATGGCCTACAAGCCCCTTCGTCATGCTCCCCGTCTCTCCGCTCTGATCAGTGCCATCGGGATGTCCCTTTTCCTCCAAAATTACGTGCTCCTGGCGCAGACCTCGGATTTCCTTCCTTTTCCGAGCCTGATTCCTGAATTCAAATTCATGGAGGCTTACGAACATATTGTCAGCTCTACAGAGCTCGTCATCGTCGGCAGCACCGCGGTTGTGATGATTCTGCTCACCTTTTTGATCAAGTTTACAAAGATCGGGAAGGCGATGCGGGCCACGGCCCAGGACAGAGACATGGCCATGCTGGTGGGGG
>CAYNYM010000370.1:0-4221 GCA_964401325.1 uncultured Desulfobacteraceae bacterium
ACAGTTCCCGCCGACATAGGTCTTGACGCCGGAAGACAGGCCCCGGTCAATGACGGTGCGATTGACAGGATCAAGGACGATGATACTCTCATCCACCATCCGAAGGGTGGAGGCCGAATCGATCCAGAACCCGCCCCATCCGTTCTTGCGGAGCTCTTCATAGACTTTTTTTGTATAATCTCCCCCCTGGCAGGTGACGATGATATCCAGGTCCCCGAGGAGGGCCGTGTCGTAAGCGTCCTTCAAAGGGGGAATATCAAGGCCGATTTCGGGGCCTTTCCCTCCGATATTTGAGGTGGTAAAAAAGACCGGCTCAAAACCCTTGAAGTCCTTTTCTTCCCGCATCCGGCCCATCAGCACGGAACCGACCATGCCTCTCCACCCGATAAATCCGATTTTAAGCATTCTTGATTAATCCTCCTTTTCACAATCTGCGTGTAGTCACATTTTTCCGTAACAGCTGGAAGCCGCCCCAAAACCGATTCCGAAGAAAGGACCCGCTTGGCGGTTAAGACCCCGAAAGCATAAGTAATGTCGTGTCGACTTTCAAGAAAAAAGATGTGGGGTTATAATTGTTTGACCCTTTCCATCATATTTCCCAGGGTCTTTCCCAGTGAATCGTTGATCACAAGAGCGGCCACGTTATCCAGTGGGGTCTTGTCTCTGTTAATGATCATAAGCTCTGCGCCGCTGCCTGCGGCATGCTCGGGTATCGAAGCGGCCGGATAAACGACCAGGGATGAACCGAGCACGATACACAGATCGCAGATTTCCGCGTACTCGAGGGCGTTCCTCATTTTATCCTCGGGCATGGACTGGCCGAAGGAGATGGTATCCGGCTTCAGAATCCCTGAACAATCATCGCAGTAGGGGACCCTGACACCCGATTTCAGACGATCTTCGATGTCGTCACGATCGTATTTTTTGCCGCATTTCAGGCAAGACACCGAAAATGCGGTGCCGTGAATCTCGATAATCTTTTCCGGGGAACTGCCCGCTTTATGATGTAGGGAATCTATATTCTGGGTCACGACGGCCAGCAGTTTACCCGTGTCCTCGAGTTCCCTGACGGCCAGATGGGCCCGGTTGGGCCGTGCGTCTTTCATGGCCGCGTAGGACTCGATGCTCATTTCCCAGTATCTTTGTCTCACACCTTCATCGGAAAGGATTTTCTGAAAATAAAAATCCGCTGGGTCATATTTTTCCCATAAGCCCCCGGGACTTCTGAAATCAGGGATACCCGACTCGGTGCTCATTCCCGCACCCGTAAAGACCATGATCCTCCGTGAATGGATGATCATCTCCGCACCTTTTTCGATGAGTTGATCCGAGTTTTGATTCATGCTCTGCTCTCCTTTTTCGCTGTCGCAAATATCTTGAAAGTCGTTCATGGATGGGCAATGGTCCTCAGCAGCTTCCGCTCCCGGCATCCGTTGTAGGAAAAACAGGAAACAGTGGTTCCGGATACTATAGGATAGACAAGGATAAGGGGTCAAGGGAGACCGGGTGGGCTAAATCCACCGCCTAATTGGCATATCATGCCTTGATGGTGGATCAGGGGGTTGGCGTTCAGGCCTCCTCATTGTTAGATTCAAGGGGTGAAATGTGATGCGGATCGAAGGCTGTCATCTCCTATGACACATGGGAGCCACACGGATGCAAGAATATGACGGCATATTACGGAAACAGAAATCAGCCGTTTCGAGCATGGCGAAAGAAAGGATTGGTGAGGCGTTCCCTTCCGATGGTCGTTGCGGGTCCGTGTCCCGGGTATACGCGCAGATGATCGCCCAGGGGGAAAATCTTCTTAATGACACCGTTTAACAGGGCATGGTGGTCACCGCCGGGAAAATCGGTGCGACCGATAGATCCGGCAAAGAGCGTGTCACCCGTAAAAACGGCGCCCGGCGCATGCAGGCAAACCCCTCCAGGAGAATGACCAGGGGTGTGAAGGATCCTTATCGAATAGGTCCCGACATGGATTTCCCGGCCTTCATAGAGATGCCCGTCCGGCTTTATCTGGAGGCCGGACGCATCCCGGTCGTGTATGAGAACCGGGCTTTTCGTGATTTTGCGCAGTTCCGCGGCACCTCCCGTGTGATCGAAATGGCCATGCGTGAGCAGGATGGCACGAATCCTCAGCTTTTGTCGTGAAATCTCCCTGATGATACGAAAGACCTCGTCTCCGGGGTCGATCACGATCCCTTCACCTGTTTTTTTACAACCGAGGATATAACAGTTGGCCTGATAAGAACCTACGACCAGTTTTCTCACCATTGTCTGTATGACTCCTTTGCTTGGACGGCATGTTTACCCTTTGCGGCGTGATTAGGATTTGTTAAAAGCTCGACAGCATGATAATAAGGGTAAAAGAACCTGTGTCAAGTTTGTCTTAATCCGGATTGCCTGGATTCAGGGCCCTGCCGTCCCTTTTTTGAACCGTGTCCATCCGGAAATCAGAGATTTCGGGATGGAGCGGTCAGGTATCAGCTATCAGCATTCAGCTTAATGACTTGTTAATCGAGGTTTTTGCTGACGGCTGAAAGCTGATCGCTGATAGCGCGAGTCCGGAAATGGTCATTTCCGGATGAGCACCAACTCGTGGCCAGATGATGAGATACTCTTTTTTTTGGGGGAGAATATGTTTTCTGCAAGAGAAATATTCGATCTCGCGATAAAGATAGAGGAAAACGGAGAACGCCTTTATCGAAATGCCCTGATCAAGGTTTCCGGCACCCGTCTCCATGCTTTGTTTGAATGGTTGGCGGATGAGGAAATCAAGCACAAGGAATGGTTCCTTTGCAATCGAGATAAACTCATTCCAGGAGATTTAGACCCCTCTTTGCTGGAAGCGGAAAGCGCCATTTTGGCCGGAATAGTGGGGGATCAGGCCTTTTCACTGAAAGAGGCCGACCTTTCCGAATTTCATCGTGCCGAAGATTTGATCGCCCTTGCCCAGGAGTTTGAAGAGGATACGATCCTCTTTTTTGAAATGCTCCGGGACGTGGTGTCTGATCCTGAGACCCGGAAACGCCTCGATGAAATCATCGAAGAGGAGCAGCGGCATATCCAACTCCTCAAGGAGTACGAGGAAAAATAAATTCCATGCCTGAACGACGGCTGGCCAAATAGGGATTTTCTTCATGGACTGTCAAAACTCTCGGTTCGAACTCGACTTGACTCGTCTTTAGAAAGGAGTGGTTGATGTTTACCGCCAATCAAATTGAAAAATATGCAAATATTTTGCTTTGGGGGCTGAAATCGGCAAGAAAAATGAAATACAAAAAAGGCGATATCGTCTTGATCAGGTATGATCCTGCTGGGATAAGGCTTGCGGAAATCCTGCAGGGAAAACTCCTTGATATGGGAATGCATCCCGTGGTGCGTGCGGGACTGACGCCGCACATGGAACGCAATTTCTTTGATAAATCAAACACAAAACAACTTGTCTTTCAGGCACCGGGGGAAAAGGAATTGCATGCCGCCCTTCACGGGGCTATTCACCTCTATGCACCTGAATCCCTCACCCACCTCAAAGGCATGGACCCCAAGAGAATCGGAAAGACGGCCCTTGCCCGAAAACCGTTACGGGACATCCTGGACAAAAGGGAAGAGGAAGGGGAATTCGGATGGACACTTTGCATGATTCCCACGGATGAGTTGGCAAGGCAGGCAGGACTGTCTTTGAAACAATATGGTGCTCAGGTCATCAAGGCATGCCTTCTCGACAGGCCGGATCCGGTTCAGGCCTGGAAAAATATTTTCCGTAAGGCCATGGCTATCAAGAAATGGCTGGGCAGTATGGACGTGTCCTACTTTCACATTGAATCAGAAAGCATGGATCTCCAGATAAAACCAGGGGAAAAAAGAAAATGGGTAGGGATTTCCGGTCATAATATCCCCAGCTTTGAGGTCTTTATATCCCCTGATTGGCGGGGAACGGAAGGCGTGTATTATGCCGATCAACCGTCCTTCAGGAGCGGGAATTACGTGGAGGGTGTCAGACTCACCTTTAAAAAGGGGAACGTTGTCAAGGTAGAGGCCCGGAAGGGGAAGGACTTTGTTATAGGGCAGACTGCCATGGACAAGGGAGCCAAAAGGGTAGGGGAGTTTTCCCTTACGGATAAACGTTTTTCCCGAATCAATCGCTTCATGGCCAACACCCTTTATGACGAAAACTTTGGGGGACGCTATGGGAATTGCCACCTGGCCCTGGGATCT